>JBMCXL010000053.1:0-12160 GCA_048621015.1 Phycisphaeraceae bacterium | reverse complement strand
GTTCACACCCGCGCCGTTGATCGCGGCCGGAAGCTCGGCGTCGTCGCGCTCCTCCGCCACACGCTCGCTGGTCCACATCCACACACCCTCCGGCCGCACGGTCAGGTCGAGCACCTTCTGATCGAACTTCCACGCCTGGGCGCGCAGATGGTTCGGCCGGCGTAGCACCATCAAGCCATCGAGCGTCACCACATCGCCATCGGCGCGGCGCAGCGTGAGCCGACACTCGGCCGACAGGGTCTGAATGCTTTCCTGTCGCTGCTCGATCGTCGCCAGCGCGTAATTCAGATTGTGCCATTCATGCTGAGGCAGCGGCTCGGGCGTGCGGCAGCCTGCCAACGGCAGCAGCGCGCACACCAGCACCACCCACGACAGCCGCCGGGGGGACGGGTTCATCGGCATCGTACGGTTTCCTCATTTGGCCGCGCGGCGCGCACCTCGATCACGCGCGGCACCTTGTGCGGACTCAGCCGCTCGCGCACGAAACGGCGCAACTGCTCGACATCCACCGCCGCGCCCGCCGCCGGCGCCACCACCGCCTTCACCCGCCGCGCCGTCGCCGTCACCGGCAGCGCCGTCACCTGCGCCGCACGCACCATCGGATGCGACCGCAGCACCGCCTCGACTTCCGTCGGGCTTACCTTCAACCCGCCCACGTCGATCAACGGCTTGAGCCGGCCCGTCAGCGTCAACCCCCCCCGCGCATCGAGTCGGCCCAGATCACCCGTCAGGTACAGCTCATCCGCCCACGGCTCATCACCGTCATCGACATAGCGCTCCAGCATCGACGGCGCGCTCACCGCGACGTGCCCTTCCTCGCCGATCGGCAACGGCGCATCGGCGCGCGGCGCATCACGGTCGAGCACGTGGATGCACACGCCCGGCAGGGCGCGCCCCACGCTCGCGGGATGAAAATCCGCGCTTCGCGGATCGCTGAACGTCACCGACCCGAGCTCCGTCGTGCCGTACACCTGTCCAAGCGGGACACCCAGCCAGCGCTCCGCCGCATCGGACACATCGCGCGGCAACGGCGCGCCAGCCGAATACGCTGAGCGCAGCGCGCGCGGCCGTGCGGGTGGGTCGCTGCGCTCGAAGACATAGCTGAGCGCCTCGAAGATGAACGGCACGCCCGGCAGCACCGTCACCGGCGCCTCGACCAGGCGACGGCGCATCAACTCGGCGTTGAATTCACCGGCCGGTTCGACCGTGCAGCCGGCGAGGAGCGGCGCGAGCACCCCGTGCTCCAGGCCGTAGGAGTGATGCGTCGGCACCGACAGCAACACCAGGTCGTCGCGCCGCAGCCCGATCGCCGCGGCGCAGTTGCTGGCGACCGCATCGAGCGAGCGCAACGGCCGGCGCGCCAGACGCGGGTTCGCCGCCAGGTCGAGTCCGTTCAGCAGCAGCGCGCCGGACCCGGCGCATGCTTGGATCGCGGTATCGTAATCCTCAGGCGTGCCTTCGTCCGGCGGCGCATCGAATGTCAGGCGCGGTGCCGCCAGCGCGGTGATGCGTTGCGCGAACGCCGGCGCGCCGATCACCGCGCCGCAGCGCACGCGCGCCGTGATGCGCTCGATTTCGTGCCGGCCGATCTCCGGCGACAGCGGCAGCACGTCGCGGTCGGCCAGCAGCGCCGCCACCAGCGCCACGTAGAATGCGCAGCGGTTGCCCAGGCCCAGGGCGACCACTTCCTCGTCGCCGATCCCCGCGCGCAGCCGGTGCGCCAGCGCGCCCGACGCCGCGGCCCACTGCGCCCAGGTCAAGGTCGCGTTGCCCGGTTCGCGCACGGCGATGCCCTCGGGCTGCGCCCGCGCGTGGTCGGCCAGGCGTGCGAGGATCTGGTTCGCCGTGCTCATGGTGCGGGGACAGTCTATCGGTCGCGTCCGCCGGGGACCACCGCGTGCGGGCCGGGCGCGGCGGCCGCGCCGGGGTCCTGCATCGGTTGGCCGAACAGGCGGCGGTGCGTGAGGCGCCAGGCGTCGCTGCACTCGGCGCGCAGCCAGATCCCCAGGCCGCGCATGACCAGCTTCGCGGCCGCGCCGCCCAGTTCGAAGCCGTGCGGATGGAGGCGCCAGCCGCGCTGGCGCGTGCTCGTCAGGCCGGTGCGCCGGCGACGCCGGGCGACGTGGATGAAGCGGCGCTTGGCGGCGGTCATCACGCCCGCGGCAAGGGGCGCGTAAAAGTGGTTCACGCCCATCGGTGGGAGCGTGAGGTTGCGCTGATCGCGGTAGGCCGCGCCGACCACGCCGAGGTAATACATGCCGATGTCAAAGCAATAGGTCGCGGCGGTCATCTCCGCATCGCTGAACAGCTCGTACTTGTCGAGGTAGAGGGCGCGCATCCAGCGCTGGTAGGAGCGCTTGAACTGCGTGTTGTGGACGTCGATGCGTTCCTGGAGCTGCGCGGCGTCGAGCGCGCCGGTCAGGTCGTCGGCGAGAAGCCGCGCGGTGGCGTAGACGGAGAACGAAACGTGGTCGAGGCCCGGGCTGTAGAACGGATCGAGAAACGCTGCGGCGTCGCCGACCAGCGCCCAGCCGCGCGCCATGTATTGGCGCGTGCGGTAGGACAGATTCTTGTAGGCGTGGAAGTCGTCGCGCTGCATGGTGGCGTCGCGCACCAGTTCGCCGAGGCCGGGCTGGGTGCGCAGGAACGTCTCGTAGCGATCGATGGCGCGCTCACCGTCGGGCAGGGCGAAACGGCGCGTGTCGTAGACCACGCCGATGGAGGTTTCACCCGTGGCCAGGGGAATGACCCACGCCCACCAACCGTGGCCGCAGAAGTGGTTGGTGGCGAGGCGCCGCGAGGCGGGCAGATCGCGCAGGCGGTTGACGCCGGGCGCGGTGTAGGTGGCGCTGTCGAGATCGGCGGTGTTGTGCCAGCGCGCCCATGCGGCGTCGATGGGGTGTTCGGGCACGGCTTCGCGCAGGTCGAGCCGACGGGCGAGGAACCCGGCGCGGCCGGTGGCGTCGATGACCCATCGGCTGCGCACGGTGTGATCGCCGTCGGCATCGCGGTAGCGCACGTGGCTGGTGGGCCAGTCGAGCGTGACGTCATTGACCTTCGCGGGGCGCGCGAGGGTGGCGCCATCCTGCACGGCGCGCTGGAGCACGTGCTCGTCCAGCCGCGCGCGGTCGAGCTGGAAGGAGGGCATGGTCGGCAACTGGTCCGGCCCGATCTCGGTCATCTCGTGCAGGGCGGTGTCCGGCCGGTCGGTGAACCAGAAGCGCAGGCCGTGCTTGGGCAGGTGGTGGCGCGAGAGTTCGTCGTAGAGTCCGAGCACGCGGCTGAGGAACATGCCGGAGACTTCGACGGTGGCTTCGCCGACCTTGCGGTCGAAGTTTTCGGTGCGCTCGATGATGAGGATGCGCGCCTCGGGATGCCAGCGGCGCAGGAGAATGGCGAGGCTCGCGCCGGAGATGGCGCCGCCGAGGACGACCACGTCGTAGGTGGGCTCGGAATGATCGGAATGCGTGGGGTGGGGGGGCATGGAGGCGTGTCAAGTTTATCAGAAGCGGGGGTATGAGCGGTCACGTTTGAGGGGGGCGGCAGCGAATCCGGACCTGCGCTCGCGGACTCGCTTCGGTCCGGCGTGAAGGGTTGTGTGTTATGTGCAGCGCTCGATGCGGACGCCGGCGAGGGTGCCGTTGTAGTCGGCGGTGATGAGGGCGAAGTTCTGCGCGGTGGTGGTGGCGGTGGCGGGTTGGAGGTGATCGCCGGCGGGGGGCTCGCCGTGGAGCGCAGGGAGGCGGCCGGTAAGGAGGGTGGCGATGAGCGCGGCGAGGGGGGTGACGCTGAAGGTCTCGGCGATGTGCCCGTACATGCTGGTGACGGTGATGGGCTCGCCTTCGGTCTGGAGCGCGCCGAGGGCGGCGGCCTCGATGCGACTGAGCCAGGTGCTGTTGGCGCCGCCGATGACCTGGCGCGGCGCGCCGAGATCGCGGTAAAGGCGCTGCCATTGGGTGAGTGCGCTGCGCAACTCGTCGCTTTGATGGAAAGCGGAGGCGGCGGCGCGGATGCGGGCGAGCGGCATGGCATTGCGCTGCGCGGCGGCGGCGCGGCTTTCGAGCACCAGCGCGGCGGCGCCGCTGCCGAGGACGAAGCTGGCGGGCGTGTAGGGCGCGCCGCCGGGTTCGTTTTCATTCGCGTGGAGGCCGCAATGCTGATAGGCCTGACGGATGAGGCCGGTGGCTTCCTCGGCGGTGCTGACGATGGCGCGCTGCCACTGGCCGGCGGCGATGCGCAGGGCGGCGAGGCGCAGCGCGTCGAGGCCTGCGGTGCGCGAGCCGATGATCGTCTGGCAGGGGCCGGTGAGTCCGAGCATGAGGCTGGTGTGCGCGGCGCCGGCGTTGGGCACACCCTCGGCGAAGAGCATGGGGTTGGCGGCTTCGATGCCCTGCTCGACGATCTGGCGGTAGTAATCGGCGCAGTACGCGGCGGAGCCGTGGGTGGTGCCGAGCATGGCGGCGGTGTGTTCGCCGAGGTGTTTCTCTTCAAGTTGCGCGTCGGCGCAGGCCATGTGGGTGACGGCGAGGGAGAGCTTGACGTAGTCGCTCATGCGCCGGACGCGCGGGGTGCGCAGCAGGTCGGTGATGAGCGCTTCGTCGATCGGCGGCGGGGGCGTGGTGAGGGGCGATGGCGTGTGGTCGCGCATGCGCTGCGCGAAGGCGTCGTTGCCGAAGGCGTGAGGCAGGGCGATGCCGACGCCGGTGATGAGGACGTCGCGGTCGTGGGGCGCATCGGTGCGTGTGAGGATGTTGGGGGCGTTGGTGGTGGTTTGGGGATCGGTGCGCGGCGGAGCCGCGTCGCTTCGTGGGGTGGGGGGGGCGAGGATGAGGCAGGCGTTGGCGCCGCCGAAGCCGATGGAGACGCTGAGGGTGGCGTGGATGGTCGCGGGCTCGGCGGTTTGCGCGAAGTGCAGGTCGGGGTATTCGAGCTGGTCGGGGCTGACGTGTGCGGTGGGGGGCACGACGCCGTCGCGCATGGCGCAGAGGGTGAGGATGAGCTCGACGGCGCCGGCGCCGCCGAGGGTGTGGCCGAGCTGACTTTTGAAGGCGACGATGGGAATGCGCGGCAGGATGTCGTGGAAGACGCAGTGCAGGGCGCTGGACTCGCCGCGCTCGTTGCTGGGTGTGCCGGTGCCGTGGGCGCTGATGAGGCCGATGTCGGCGGGGGTGAGCTGAGCGTTGTCGAGGGCGCAGCGCATGGCGCGGGCGGCGCCGTGGCCTTCGGGGTGGGGTTGGGTGAGGTGGTGGGCGTCGGAGGTTTCGCCGAAGCCGAGAATGCGCCACAACTGGGGGGCGCGGCGTTTTTGCGCATCGTCGGCGCGTTCGAGGATCACCACGCCGTAGCCTTCGCCGAGCTTCATGCCTTCGCGTTCGCGGCAGAAGGGTCGCGGGACGGTGGTGGCGACGAGGCGCAGGCTGTCGAAGCCGGCGTAGGCGTATTCGCTGATGGGGTCGTATCCGCCGGCGATGACCATGTCGAGCTGACCGGTGGCGAGCAGGGTCGCGCCGAGGCCGATGCTGCTGAGTCCGGAGGAGCACGCGGCGCAGTTGGTCATGGCCAGGCCGGTGAGTCCGAGGTCGCCGGCGGCCTGCTGGAGGATGGCGCTGGCCTGGAAGTCGTGGAGGGGATCGAAGGATTGCTCGCGCCACATGCGTCCGCCGGCGCGCATGCCGTGGAGGGTGGTGCCGAACACGAGTCCGCAGCGTGCGGGGTCGTAGGGAAGGCTGCGCGGATCGAGGTGGGCGTCCTGGAGTGCGTCGGCGAGCGCGCGGCGGAGGTAGCGCACCTCGCGCGGGCGCGTGTCGTTTTCGTCGTCATCGAGGGGCGGCGCTTCGCCGCCGCCTTTGGGGGTTTGGGGTCGTTGTTCGAGGGCGCGCAGGGGGCCGAGGCCGCTCTCGCCGGCGCGGACGCGTTGCCAGGTGCATTCGCGCGTGAGGCCGAGGGCGCTGACGAGGCCGCTGCCGGTGATGACGGGGGATGGTGTCACGTTGTTCGATCCTCGCGCCACATCGGCTGGAGCATGAGCCACTGCTCGGGCCGGGCGCGCACGTGTTTTTCAATGACGCGGGCCAGTTCCAGCAGCGGCGGCGGCGGCGTCTGGCCGCGCGGGGTGGCCTGGTCGGGCGAGACGTGGATCGCCGGCTCGATGATCAGGCGGATGCGCCCCTCCGGCGTGCGCGGCGCGAACACCGGCACGATCGGCGCGCCCGTCATCGCCGCCAGCTTCACCGGCCCGAGGGGCAAGTCAATGTGCCCGCCGCAGAACGGCACCGCCATGCCATGCTGGCCCGGCATGACGCGGTCGGCCTGCATCAGCGCGACCTCGTTGGCCTGCAGCGCGTCGCGCAGGTTCGCCCACACCGGCCAGCCGTCTTCGACGCGCGCTTCGCGCACGCCCACGCGCTCGTGCAAACGGTGACGGATCTGGTCGAACGCCTCGAACTGATCGCGCTGGAACACGACATGAATGTGTGGCTCCATCTCGCGCGCCGCGGCAATGCCGACCTCGAACGAGCCCATGTGCGCGGTGGCGATGATCGCGCCGCGGCCGAGGCGGCGCGCCGCCCTGAAATGTTCCTCACCCTCGACGCTGTCGAGCTGGCTGAGAATCTCGTCGCGGCTTTTCTCGCTGGCGCGGCCGATGTCGTAGATGAACAGGTAGAACTGCTCGAGCACGCGATCCTCGAGGCGCTTGCGCTCCGCGGCGCTGCTGTCGGAGCCGAGCAGCCACTTGGCGTTGGCGGCGATGCCGGCGCGCAGCGGGCCGCGGAAGCACCAGCGCGACATCATGAGCCAGAAGGGCTTGGAGCCGCGCATGAACCACGGCGCGCGCCGGGCGCAGAAAAAGCAGAAGTTGAGCCAGAACGACACCGCGCGGCTGTGGCGCGGTGCTTCGGGCGGCGCGGCCGAGGGCGGCGCGTCCGCGGGGTCCACCGCGACTGGGGGCTGATGCTCGATCACTCCGATGCGCCCTCCAGTGGTCGGCTGATATGCACGTCGGCCGGCAGATCCAGCTCGAACACGTCGTCGGGCAGGTCCACGTTCAACTGCACGTCAGTGAAGCGATACTCGACCGACTCGCCCGCGCCCTGGCCCAGGCGCAGCCGATCGATGCGGCCGGCGTCGCGGTCGATCAGCACCAGCAGCGCTTCAACGTGCTCGCGCAGCTCGTCGTCCTTCGGCACCAGGCGCAGCGCAAGATAGCGCTGGTCCGGTGCGTCCTCGGCGTCCAGTGACTCGAACAACTCGCTCGGCGCGCGCTGCTCCGTATCGAAGCGCTGCACCAGCTCGGTGAGGCGCGGCTGCGGCGAAGCGCCGAACATGGCGAAGCGCTGCTCCAGGGGATAAATCTCCAGGCGTTTTTCGTCGGGCTGGTACAGGCGCAATTCGCCGTCGCGCATGAGCGTGGTGCTGGGATGGTCGCCGTGGGTGTCCCAGCGCATCATGCGCCCCTTGACGCGGACGGTGCCTTCGGAGGTGAGCGGCCGCTTGAGCAGGGGGGTGTGCTTGAGCTTGATGAACTCGGCCTGCAATGTTTCGACGTCGGCGAGCTGCTCGTCGATCGCTCGCAGTTTTTCCCACAGTTCGGGAGCGAGATCGTCGGGGCGCTGCTGGGCGTGGAGTGGGGTGGTGAGGACGAACAGGCAAAGCAGTAGCGCGGTGAATGCTCGATGCCGGCGCAGCCGGCGCGTGCTCCCTCTCCCTCCGGGAGAGGGTTGGGGTGATGGGGTCTGCGACAACCATGCGTCCCATCGCGCGGGTAGCAGCCGGTGGACGGCGATCCCCTCACCCGCCTCGTTTACCGCTTCATGCGAATGTTGCAGTCCTTGCTCGGCACCCTCTCCCGGGGGGAGAGGGTTTGGCGGGGTCGCGTCGCGTTTGTGCTGGATGCGGCGCTCAGCGTGCATCGGTGCGCTTGAGGGTGATCTGGCCGTCGGCGATGGTTTCGTTGTTCAACAGGGCTTCGACCTCGAAGCGTTGCAGGCCGTGCACGTCCTGGAGCATGCGGCTGCGCAGGGTGAGCGTGGCCGGCGGTTCGACGGCGCGGCGGAAGCGCACGTCCACGTGCGCCAGTTCGGCGCGCTGCGCGCCGCTGGTGCGCGGATCGACGCCGACCAGCCCCGAGAGCTGCGCCAAGGCTTCGCTGACCAGCACGCCGGGCACGATCGGTCGGCCGGGGAAGTGGCCGGCGAAAAAGTCCTCGTCGCCGGTGAGCTGCCACCGGCCCTCGCCGTGCACCTGCGGGGCGATCTCGTCGACGTGCGAGAGAAAGCGGAACGGCGGCTGGTGCGGCAGGGCGGCGAGCAACTCGTCCTGCGGTGGGCAGGCGGGGGCGGGCGTGGCTTTCGGCGCGGCGGGAAACGTCGCGCGGCCGTTGCCGTTTTTTTTGCCGTTTTCTTTTGTCTGGCCGTTGTCGCTGGCCTGCGGCGCTGCCTGGACGCGCTCCTGGAGGAACTGCACCAGGGCGCCGACGCTGGCGAAGGCGTCCTTGCCGATGGTCTCATTGGCGATCTTGATGCCGAACTCTTTCTCGACGCTGGTGACCAGCAGGACGATGTCGAGCGAGTCGAGCTCGAAGTCGCCCCCGACCAGGGGCATATCATCGTGGATCGGGACGTCGGGCCCGAGCTTCAGGTCGCGCCGCAGGATCGTCTCGACCCGATCGCGCAACTGCGGGTCCAACTGGTGCGATGTCTCTGCCATGCTCGCTCCTTCATCCCCCGCAGTTCGTCCCTGGATCGGCTCCCTCGCCCCTCAGCCGCTGCTTCCGCCCCCTGCACCATCGGCCGTCGACCCCGCGCGACTGAAGCCGACCGCTCCGCCGCGCCGAGGGGTCGGGATGAATCTTAGCCTCATGCGCGACCATGCGTTAGCTTCATTATGGGACGGCGCCCCCGCCTTGACAACCGGCGTCCTCCGCGTGCATGGGCCGGCTCATCGCTTCCCGCCCGGCCACACCCGCTCGGCCAGCAGCCGCCCCATCAACCCCGCCCAGCGCAGCGAGTCGCGCCCGGCGCGAAAATGGCTCACCCCCGTCCCCGGTGGCAGGTATCGCCCGCTGATCGCCACCTCCACCACCCCGCGGCCGGCCCGGATCGCCCGCACGACCATCTCCGTCTCGTACGCATAATGCCCCGACCGGCATCGCAGCGCACGCACCAGCTCCAGTGGGTACACCCGAAACCCCGATTGCGTGTCCGCCACCGTCCGCCCGCATGCCCAGCGCACCAGCCGGTTCGCCAGCCCCCGCGCCACGCGCCGCCGCGCCGGCTGATGCTCGCGATCGCCCCGCCGCGCGCCCAGCACCAGCGCCCCCGGCTGCGCCCGCGCCGCGTTCAGCAGCAGCGGTATTTCCTCAGGCGAATGTTGCAGGTCCGTGTCGATCGTCACCGCATGCGTATATCCCAGTTCCTCGGCCCGCGCAAAGCCGCTGCGCAGCGCCGCCGCCTTGCCCTGGTTCTGCGCGTGCGCCACCACGTCCACCGCCACGCGCCGCGGCCCGCTCTGCCATTCAGCGAGCCGATCGGCCGTCGCATCCGTGCTGCCGTCGTTGACCACCACCATCGGCAGCGCCAGCGCCTCGACGCGCTCAAGCATCTCGCGCAGCGTCCCCGCGTTGTTGTACGTCGGCATCACCACAACGGGCCGCACGTGATCATCGCTGCTCTCATCCACGTTCATGCTCGGCGCCTGTTTCATAGCCCGCCCCCAACGGGGGCGCGGCGCCGCTCGAATGCCATGTCGGCGCCGCAAGGTGTTCAAGCATCACCGCGGCCCCCCCCGTTGGGGGCGGGCTGTTGCGCAGTGTCAGTCGTACGACGTCGCTTACTTGCTACGCCGCTCGGCCGCCCGCACGGTGCGCATCGGCTCGTCGCGCTTCGCCTGCTCGTGAACGAACGCCGTTACGTCGTCGATCACCGGCTGACTCCAGCGCACGGGCATCGCCAGCGAGCCGATCAGCATGATATGGTCCAGGTACCGATACGTCCGCGTTTCCACTTCGCCGCCGTGGGCGCGCACCGCGCGCTCCAGCCGATGCATCACCAACGTCGGCACGCGCTTGTCACGCGCCCCGCTGAGCAGCAGCATGGGCGGCGCATCGTGATCCACGTAGTTCACCGGCTGTGACAGCGGATAGCGCTGCGGCGGGCCGAACAGGGCTTTCAACAGCGGATCGTCCGGCATCGGCAGGAAGCTGTAAGGCCCGGCCAGGCCCACCAGCCCGCGCACCCACGCCGGGTCCCCGCCCGCTTCCAGCAGGTAGCGCTCGTTCAGCGCCACCATCGAGGCGATGTGCGCCCCCGCGGAATGGCCCATCAGGAAGATCGCCTCCGGATCGCCGCCGTACTCGCGGATGTGGCGGCGCGTCCAGACCACGGCGCCGGCCGCGTCCTCGACGAACGCCGGAAAGCGCACCGATGGGTAGCGGCGGTAGTTGGCCACCACCGCCACGCAGCCATAGGACGCCAGCGCCTCGCCGACGAACTTGTGCATGTCCTTGTCGGGGTATTGCTCGCTCCAGTCGCCGCCGTGGAAGAAGACGATGACGGGGCGAGGGCCCTCGAAGCCGCGGCGCGGGCGGTAGACGTCCAGCCGATGCGCCGGCTCAGGCCCGTAGGCCAGGTCGTGCTCGAGCTGGTAGTTGCCGATGACGCTCGCGGCGTTGGCGGTGTGCAGCGCGGCCATGCCCAGCGCACCGCAGCCACCCAGCGCCAGGCACAGTACCGGCAGCAGCAGCAGGAACAGCGATGATGGTCGGACCGGGGAATAACGCATGCCGATCGACGGTGAAGCGTGTTGCGGGAGCGGAGCTTCCGCGGACTGGATCGCGTGGAATATAGCCAGTGGCACAAGCCGGTTTCAAACCCGCCGCCCCTGCCCCTATCCCTTCGACCCAACCCGCCGGCCACTTGACCGCCTCGTCACCTCGCCACGCGAGCCCCCTTGCGCTCACACCTGCCCCGCCTCGCGCACCACCTCGCCCAGGTGCTGCCGCGGTTCGTGCGTGGCCGGCCGATACAGCGGAAACACGATCGCCCCCCCCAGGTACCACACCTTCGACACGCCGAACCCGCCCAGCGAGATCAGCAGCGCCACATCCGTCGGCACGCCCGCGAGCGGACGCAGCATCGTCTCGAACAGCTTCTCACGCACGCCCAGCCCCGACACCGTCACCGGCAAGGCCGTCAACGCATCGACGATCGGCATGAGCGAGTAAATATCCGCCAGCGTCGTCGACGCCCCGAACGCCCGGCTCGCGCAGTAAAACGTGCCGAAGTACGCGTACAGCATGACGAACGACACGCCCACGCCCCGCAGCGACCAGCGCCATTCGCGCAGGAACAGCCCGAACGCGTGCGCGAAGTCGATCATCTGCTTGCGGAACGGAAAGATCTTCGGAATCCAATAAACAAAGCGCGTCTGGGTCATCAGCAGCGAGATCGCCAGTCCCAGCACCGAGCCGACGAGAAAGATCACCAGCCCGTACATCGTGCCCTCGGTGATCGGCGAGCGTGCGAACCAGTCGGCGCGCCACCAGATGATCGCCACCGCCGTGACCATCATCGTCAACAGTCCCGCCAGGTGATCCATCATCACCGACAGCAGTACGGCGGTTTTCTGCTTCGGCCGCTCGCGAAACAGGTACACGACGCACACCGCATCGCCGCTGACCGCGCCGGGCAGAAAGAGGGTGAAGAACTGGGCGATCAGGTAGATGCAGCCGGTGCGCCAGAACTCGAAGCGCACGCCCTGGACGCGCAGAAAGATCTGCCAGCGATACGCCGCCGTCACCAGCCAGACCGCGCCCAGCCCCGTGCCGACCAGCAGCCAGCCGATCTCCGCCCGGCGCAGCGTCCGCCCCATCTGCGTGCGCAGCTCCGCATCGTGAAAGATCCACACCAGCAGCGCCGCCGTCACCGCCACCTGGAGCACGGTCCATATCCAGCGCGTCCATCGCCGTCCGCGCGGCGCCGCGGCCTCCGCCTCACGCGAAGCATCCGCTTCCACCGGCCCGGCGGACACACTGCTTTCGGGAAACGAGCTGGACAAGAACGCACCTCAATCCGACATGCATGGACGCCAAACACACAGACGCCGCCGAGCCGGTGCAGCGTACCACGATCAACGCGCGAACGCGGCGCGGCCGCAATCGCGC
>JBMCXL010000052.1:0-12168 GCA_048621015.1 Phycisphaeraceae bacterium | reverse complement strand
CCCTTCAACCGCCCTCCCTTGAGGGAGGGGCAGGGGGAGGGTGAGGGCTGGAAGTTGTGTAGTGCTTCGTAAAAACTGGCGCGACTGATGTTCCAGCACTCATCCCTCCCCCTGCCTCCCCCTCAAGGGGAAGGGTTGAGATGGAATTGCGTGAGTGCGAGGAACTTTCGCGGTCTCTGCGCATCTGCTGGGTTGTGGCCGCGCCGAATGGAGGAGGAGATTCATCATGTGGTCCATGCGTTTCGCCCTGCTGTTGACGCTGCTGCTCGCCGCGCCGGCCGCGGCGATGTTCGCGCCCCCCGCGCCGGTGCCGGTCGATCGGCTCGTGAAGAACATCACCGCCCACCTCGAAGAGCACCCCGAGGACGCCGAGGCGCACTAC
The DNA here is from genome assembly GCA_048621015.1 of Phycisphaeraceae bacterium. Taxonomy (GTDB): domain Bacteria; phylum Planctomycetota; class Phycisphaerae; order Phycisphaerales; family Phycisphaeraceae; genus JBMCXL01. The sequence continues at coordinate 11,786 of JBMCXL010000052.1, read as the reverse complement.
CGGCTCGGTCGGGTGCACTACCTCGCCTATGCCTACAAGAGCCCGGTGGTCGGCGTGTACGTGCGGCGCGGCCGTGATGCGGAGGAAGCGCTGCCCGAGCTCGCGCCGCGCCACGCCGAGGCGCAGGCCGCCCTGATGCATGAGCGTCAGCATCCGGACGCGGAACCGCCGACGGAGGCGGAACTGCACGCGCACGTGCGCGCCGCGCGCACGCACCTGCGCAAGGCGCTCGAGCTCGATTCCGAGAACGCGCTCTATCACCTGACCTATGCGAGCCTGCTCGAGCAGGCGGCGCCGGCGGCGGAAGATCTCGACGGAAAAGAGGAAGACGCAGCGCGGCAGTGGCGCGAAAAAGCGCTCGCCCACTATCTCGAAGCGTACAAGCGCAACATCGACGAAGATCTCGAGCAGGAGCACCGCCCGCTCGAAGGCTTGACCGGTTTCGTCAGCTACGAAGCCGGCCGCGCGTACCTGCGCCTCGCCGAGCAGACCGAGGCGGCCGATCCGCAGACGGTCGCGCAGGTGCGCGAGGGGGTCACCGAGTTGCAGGGCAAGCGTGCCGGCGCGATCACGCCCATCGTCTTTTCACTCGATGAGTCGAATCAACAGCTCGACGATCACCTGGCGCACGATGTGCATGTCGAGTTCGACCTCGACGGCACCGGCCGCGCGCAGCGCTGGTCCTGGGTCGAGCCGGACACCGGCATCCTCGTCTGGGATCCGCGCAACACCGGGCGCATCACCACCGGCCGGCAACTGTTCGGCAGCGTGAGCTGGTGGATCTTCTGGACCGACGGCTACCACGCCCTGGCCGCGCTCGATGACAACGGCGACGGCGAGTTGGCCGGCCGCGAACTGGAGGGCATCGCCGCCTGGTTCGACCGCAATCAGAACGGCATCAGCGACCCCGGCGAGGTCACGCCCGTCACCGACCACGGCATCGCCGCGATCGCCTGCCAAGCCACCGGCCGCGACGGGCGACATCCGATGAACGCCCGGGGCATCCGCCTGGACGACGGCACCACGCGCCCGACCTGGGACTGGATCGCCCAGCCTGCGAAATGAACCGATCCCACGGACGAGCCAACATCCGCCATCGAAAAACGATCTTCCAACAGCCCGCCCCCGTTGAGGGCGGGCTATGAAACCCCCGCCGCACCGCGACAACCGCCTCAAGCCCCCGGTTGGCGGCGGCCGATGAGGCGTCTATACTGCTTCGCCGGAGAGGATCGCCAAATGACCAGCCTGCCCATTCAGATCGCCGCGATTATCATGACCGCTTCCGGATAGCCGGTAGGGTGCGGCGATCTTCTGATCGAACTCACAGCCCTGCCGGTCGGCGGGGCTTTTTTTGTGGGTCGGTGGGCTTGCCGTGGATGACGGGTTCGCGCGAAGCTCGCGAAGTGCGCGAAGCCGAGACTGATTGTTTCGTGAACTTCGCGCTCTTCGCGGCCTTCGCGAGAAACATCGCTCCGCACGCGTTCGAGATACGCCCATGAATCAGCAACAGCAACAGCAACAAGCCGAGAAGCGCTCTTACAAGAAGACGCTCAACCTGCCCAAGACCGCCTTCTCCATGAAGGCCAACCTGGTCCAGAACGAGCCGGCCTCGCAGAAGACCTGGCAGCAGGCGAAGCTCTACGAAAAGCTGCGCGAGCGCCGCGCCGACGCGCCGCCCTTCGTCTTCCACGACGGCCCGCCCTATGCCAACGGCTCGATCCATCTCGGCCACCTGGAGAACAAGGTCCTCAAGGACCTGGTCGTGCGCAGCCGCACGATGGCCGGCGAAGACTGCCCCTACGTGCCCGGCTGGGACTGTCACGGCCTGCCGATCGAGCACAAGGTCATGCAGGAGCTCGGCGACAAGGCCAAGGGCATGTCGCCGATGCAGATCCGCAAGCGCTGCCGCGATTATGCGGAGAAGTTCGTCAAGGTGCAGGCGAAGCAGATGCAGCGGCTGCTCACGCTCGCCGACTATGACAACCCGTATCTCACGATGAACCCGGCGTACGAAGCCGCCGTGCTCGAAGTCTTCGCCGACCTCATCGAGCGCGGCCTCGTTTATCGCGGCCTCAAGCCCGTGCACTGGTCCATCGAAAACCAGACCGCCCTCGCCGACGCCGAGCTTGAATACGACAACCGCACCGACACGGCCGTCTACGTCCTTTTCGAAGTGACGGACCCCTCACGCCTTCACGCCGCTTGCGGCTTAGCAGACGAGCCGAACGCGCCCGTTCACCTCATGATCTGGACCACCACGCCCTGGACGCTGCCGGCCAACCTCGCCGTCTCCGTCGCGCCGCGCGCCGAGTACGGCCTGTACGAGTTGAACGTGGCCGGCCGCGCCACGCGCGCCATCGTCGCCTGCGATCTCGCAGCGAAAATCTTCGGCGTCAAAGGCGAGTCGGCGCCCGCGCCCCTCGCCACCTGCACGGGCGACCAGCTCGTCGGCCTGCAATACCAGCACCCCTTCATCGACCGCGCCAGCCCCGTGGTCGCCGCCGACTACGTCTCCCTCGACGACGGCACGGGCCTGGTGCACAACGCGCCCGGCCACGGCGTCGAGGACTACCAGATCGGCCTGCGCGAAGGACTCGACATCTACTGCCCCGTCCGCGATGACGGCACTTTCGACCACACCGCACCCGACTGGCTCCAGGGCAAGAGTGTTTGGGAAGGCAACGACCTGGTCATCGAGCGGCTGCGCGCATCGGCGCACCTTTACCACGACGAGCCGTTCGAGCACAGCTATCCCCACGACTGGCGCAGCAAGACACCGGTGATCTTCCGCGCCACGCACCAGTGGTTCGTCAGCGTCGACCAGCCCGTGCAGGACGACGGCAACGCGCCGCTGCGCGAGCGCGCGCTGCATGCCATCGATGAGGTGCAGTTCTTTCCCAGGTGGGGCTACAACCGCATGCGCGGTATGCTCGAATCGCGCCCCGACTGGTGCCTCTCGCGCCAGCGCGCCTGGGGCCTGCCCATCCCCGCGTTCTATAACGAAGAGGGCCAAGTGTTGTTGACTCCTGAGTCCGTGCGCGCCGTGGCAAAGGTCGTAGGCAAGCCAGATAATGGCTCAGATGTATGGTTCACCATGGAACCGGCCGACCTGCTGGCTGAGTACGACGGCTCAGACGCACCGGATTGGTATCGCAACCAGAAACCAGAAACCAGAAACCAGAAACTCTCAAAATCAACAGATATCTTCGACGTCTGGTTCGAATCCGGCTCCTCCTGGCATGCCGTCATCGAGCAGCGCTTCGGCAGCGACGCCTTTCCCACCGACCTTTACCTCGAAGGCTCCGACCAGCACCGCGGCTGGTTCCAGCTTTCGCTGCTGCCCGCCGTTGCTGCGCGCGGTCGCTCGCCGTTCAAGGCGGTTCTGACGCACGGCTTCACCGTCGACAAGCACGGCCGCAAGATGAGCAAGAGCCTGGGCAACACGCTCGAAGTCGAAGACCTGCTCAAGCACTTCGGCGCCGATGTCTGCCGATGGTGGGTCAGCGGCCTCAGTTACGAAGGCGATGTCAAGGTCGACGAAGATTTCTTCCGCGATGCGGGCGAGCAGTATCGCAAGGTGCGCAACACGATCCGCTTCATGTTGAGCAACCTGAACGACTACGACGCGGCCGTGCACAAGCGCCGCTTCGACGACGCCGATGCGTTGGCCGTCGATGCCTGGGCGCTGGCGCAACTGAACGCGCTGAGCGAGCAGGCCGCGGCGGCCTGCGACCGCTATGACTTCCGCCGGGCGAACGAGCTGCTGTTCAACTTCTGCAACGATACGATGTCGGCGATCTATCTCGCGGCCGTGAAGGATCGGCTCTACTGCGACAAGCCCGATTCGCCGCGCCGCCGGCGCACGCAGACCGCGCTGCACACGATCACCGACGCGCTCGTGCGGTTGCTCGCGCCGATCCTGCCGCACACCGCCGACGAAGCGTGGCACGCGCTGCATGGCAAGGATGCGGAGTCGGTGCATCTTCAGACGCGCCCGGAGCCGGTACACGTCACGATGGACCCGCGCTGGAACACGATCATGCAGCGCCGCGACGACTGGCTGAAGCGCATCGAGCAGCAGCGCCAGGCGCGCGAAATCGATAACCCGCTCGACCTCGGCCTGGCCGAGCCCGATGCCGACGGCACGCTCGCGGCGTTCGATCCGGTGGACCTCGCGGATCTGTGCGGTGTCAGCCGATTCGCCATCGAGCCGGAACCCGCGGTGCACGACCTGCGCGACCAGCCGCGCTGCGAGCGCTCGTGGAAGCGCGACGGCACGGTGAAGCAGCGCAGTGACGGCGGCTGGCTCTCCGACCGCGACGCCGACGCGGTCGGCGTGTGAAAAGCCCAGGCGCCGCGCTCCAACGGTTAACGGCCGTCCTGAGCGCAGCGAAGGGCGGGATCACTGGTGGATGTAGAACCAACAGATCCCGCTCTTCGCTGCGCTCAGAACGGGCGTTAGATTGCCGGTTCATCCAACATCGGCTGCAACCGCGCCCACAACTGTCGTGCCGCTTTTCCTCGATGCGAGATGGCGTTCTTCTCATTGGTTGACAGTTCAGCGCTCGTGCAGCCGCGCTCCGGCAACATGAACAGCGGGTCATACCCGAAACCGTTCCGCCCGCGCCCGCGCTCGGGATGCCGCGGATCGTCAGCCTCGTCGGTCGTGATGATGCGCCCTTCAACCGTGCCGCGCACTTGGGCCAGCACACGTCCATCGGCATCAGGCGCAACAACGTGTTGCATCACGATCAGGCGATTGATCCACGCCGACAGCTTGTCATCCGGCGGCGCGCACAACACCATCGCGCAGACAAACCGCGCCGTGCGCCGCGCCGCCGGCGTCTCACTCAGCTTCTCCAGCAGCAGCCGATTGTTCGCCAGGTCCACCGCCGCGCGCTCGCCGTCCACCCCGCTGTAGCGCGCCGAACGCACGCCCGGCTCGCCGCCCAGCGCGTCCACCTCCAACCCCGAATCATCCGCCAGGCAAAGCTCGCCCGTCGCCTGCGCATAGTGGCGGGCCTTGATCAGTGCATTGGCCTCGAACGTCGCACCATCCTCCACCGGCTCTTCGACCGCCGCACCCGACTCTTCGAGTGTCACCAGCTCGATGCGGCCGTGCGCGCCGCACGCCTCGAGGATCGCCAGAATCTCGTCACGCTTGTGCGGGTTCGACGTCGCCAGCAGAATACGCATGAACGTAGTTTCAGGTTTCAGGTTTCAGGTTTCAAGTTGGTCGGCGGCTTCGCCACCGTTTTCGCAACTTGAAACTTGAAACCTGAAACCTGAAACTATCCCCATGGCTTCCCCCCTCGCCTGTGATGAGACCGGCCGCATCCAGCTCGCCGGCCGACGCGTGCACTTCGTCGGCATCGGCGGCTCGGGCATGTCCGGCCTGGCGCGCATGGTCCAGCACCACGGCGCCGTCTGCACCGGCTCCGACCTCGCCGACGGACCTCCCATCGACGCGCTGCGCGGCGACGGCTTCGGCGTCGTGCTCGAACAGACCGCCGCCAGTGTGCCGGCCGATTGCGATCTGCTGGTCGCCTCCGCCGCCATCCAGAGCGATCACCCCGAGCTGGCCGAGGCGCAACGCCGCGGCATCACCGTGCTCAAGTACGCGCCGATGCTCGGTGCGCTCATGCGCGGGCGCACTGGTGTCGCCGTCGCCGGCACGCACGGCAAGTCCACCACCACCAGCATCCTCAGCTATATCCTCATCCAGGCCGGCCTCGATCCGTCGTTTATCGTCGGCGCCACCTGCGAGCAGATCGGCGGCGGCTCGCGCACCGGCGCCAGCAACATCCTCGTCGCCGAAGCGTGCGAGTACGACCGCTCTTTCCACCACCTGCATCCCACCCACGCGATCATCCTCAACGTCGAGGAAGACCACCTCGACTGCTACGGCTCCCTCGACGCCATCGTCGAATCGTTCGCCACCTTCGCGCAGCGCCTCCCGCGCGAAGGCTCGCTGCTGATCAACCACGACACGCCCCATCGCCTCACCATCACCGCCGGCCTCAACTGCGCCGTTGAAACCATCGGCTTCGCGCCGCAAGCCGACTGGCGCGTCGAAGTTGTGCGCCCCGTTAACGCCCGTCCTGAGCGCAGCGAAGGGCGCGATCACCGCGCCGTCTCCCACACGCGCCTCCTTCATCGCAACGGCCTCGTCTGCGAATGGGCCAACCCACTGCCCGGCGAGCACATGGCCTATAACGCCGCCGCCGCCGCCATCACCGCGCACCGACTCGGCGCCGCGTGGGACGACATCGCCGTCGCCATCGCGGGTTTTCGGGGGCTTGATCGAAGAATGCAGTTGATGGGGAAGAAGTGGCCAAGTGGCCAAGTGACCGAGTGGTCAAGTGAGCAGATCGCACCTGCCACGCACTCGACCACTGGGCCACTGGGCCACTCGGCCACTTCCGCCGATCCCATCACCGTCATCGACGACTACGGCCACCATCCCACCGAGGTCGACACCACCCTCCGCGCGCTCAACCAGCACTACGATCCGCAGCGGCTGGTCTGCGTCTTTCAGCCGCACCAGCACAGCCGCACGCGCTTTCTCATGGAGGCGTTCGCCACGAGCTTTTCCGAGGCGGACATCGTCATCGTGCCGCACATCTACTTCGTGCGCGACAGCGAGAAGGAGCGCCACGCCGTCACCGCCGGCGACCTGGTCGACCGCCTGCGCGAGCGCGGCGTGACGGCGATGCACCTTTACCCGTTCGAGGCGATCGTCGAGCAGCTCCAGGTCATCACCCAGGGCGGCGACCTGGTGGTAACCATGGGCGCCGGCGACGTGTGGAAGATCGCGCGGGCGTTCCTCGATACGTGAACGCGCCCCCCACCCAGGCGGCAAGCTTTCCCCCCGCGGCTTGTTCGATTCTCATTCAGACGCCCGTAAGATCTGACCATGAACACCCACCGATCCCCCGGTTTCTTCCGCCCCTCGCTGCTCGGTCTCTGCCTGCTCCTGGCACTGGGGGCGCAGTCGGCAGCGGAACGTGAGAACGACCGCGCGCCGCTCACGCCGCAGCGCTTGCTGGAGGCGGCGCAGCTCGGCGGTGAATACGCGATGAACGCCACGATGGCGCAGGGCCGGTTCGTGTACCTGTACGACCCGCAGCGCGACGCGGTGGAGCCCGGATACAACATGCTGCGCCACGCGGGCACGGTCTACTCGATGTTTCAGCTTTACGAGGCATCGCCGAACGAGCGGCTGCGGCGCGACGCGCTGCGGGCGCTGGACTACATGCACCGGCGCATCGTGGTCGATGAACGGAACGATGAAACGGTCGCGTACCTGCTCGACGACGACGACGCGAAGCTCGGCGGCAACGGTCTGGCGCTGCTGGCGACGACCGAGTACATGCGCGTCACCGGCGAGCCGCGCCGGCTGTGGGAGGCGCAGCGCATGGCGGCGTGGATCGCGCAGCTCCAGCAGCCCAGCGGCGAGTTCCGCCCGCACATCATCGAGATGCCCGAAGGCGAAGCGCGCGAGTTCACTTCGCTCTACTACCCCGGCGAGGCGATGCTCGGGCTGGTGCGGCTGCACGCGATCGACGGTGACGAGCGCTGGCTCGACGTGGCGGCAAGAGCGGCGGACTGGCTGATCGCGTCGCGCCGCGACGTGCCGGACGACGAGCTGCCGCACGACTGCTGGTTCCTGCTGGCGCTGGACGAGTTGCATCGCCTGCGGCCGAAGGCACACTACGTGGCGCATGCGCGGCGGTTGGCGCGGGTGCTGGTCGATGCGCAGGTCCGCGCCGAGACGGCGCCCGTGCCGGAGTGGATCGGCGGGTTCAATCGGCCGCCGCGCCCTTCGCCGACCTCGACGCGCACCGAGGCGCTGTGCGCCGCGTATCGGCTGCTGCGCGATCATGGCGAAGCGGACGAGCCGCTCGACGAGATCCGCGCGACGATCGAGCGTGGCGTGCGCTTTCAGCTTCGCATGCAGTACACGCGCGAGCAGGCGCGCGGCGCGCGCCGGCCGCGGCTCGTTGCGGGCGGGTTCCCCGCGAGCTTCGAGGAGTCGATGATCCGCATTGACTATGTGCAGCACAACATCTCGAGTTTCCTGGCGCTGCGCGCATTGATGCAGGAGGGGCGTGGCGAGACGCGGTGAGCGAGGGGTGGCCGCGATCACCCCGCGGAAGGCTTCTTCATCGCCATCCGCGGGCTTTGCCGCGTGGTGAGCGTGCGCCTTCCGCGGGGTGTCGGGTTTTGCGCAAAGCACGACAACCCGCAGCGCAAGCGGCGGACGGTCACTGCGGCTCGTCGAGCTTGTGCAGCTTGATTTTCTTGTAGAGCGTGGTGCGGTTGATCTCGAGCTGGCGCGCGGTTTCCTGGCGGTTCCAGTCGTTGGCCTCCAGCGCGGCGAGCAGGATCTGGCGCTCCGGCTCACGCAGTGCTTCGTCAAGCGGCATCGGCGTCCAGCCGTTGATCAGCGCGGGGATCGCGGGCGCCGCGCTGCCGTTACCCGAGGCGTGCGCGGCGCCGCCGGCCGAAGCCGCGCCGCGCTGCACCTTGGCGGCGATCTGCTCGGGCAGGTCGGCCGCGTCGATGGCGGGGCCTTTGCTCAACACGACCGCGCGCTCGACCACGTTCTCCAACTCGCGCACGTTGCCTGGCCAGTGGTAGCCGCGCAGCGCCATCAGCGATTCCTCGCTGAAGCGCCGCTCGCGGCCCATCTCCTGGCAGTACGTTGCGAGAAAGTGCTCGGCCAGCAGCGGAATGTCCCCCACGCGCTCGCGCAGCGGCGGCATGTGCACGTTGACCACGTTGATGCGGTAATACAGATCCTCACGGAACGCGCCGCGCTCAACCAACTCCTCCAACGACTGGTTCGTCGCCAGGACAAAGCGCACGTCAACCTCCATCGTCTCGTGCGATCCGATCGGCTCGAACGCTTTTTCCTGCAGCACGCGCAGCAGCTTCAGTTGCAGCGCCGGCGTGGCGGAGTTGATCTCGTCGATGAACAGCGTGCCGCCGTTGGCCGCGAGGCACTTGCCGGGCTTGTCGTAGTCGGCGCCGGTAAATGCGCCCTTGACGTGGCCGAACAGCTCGCTTTCCAGCAGTGTTTCGGGAATCGCGCCGCAGGAGAAGTTGACGAACGGGCCCGAGGCGCGGTTGCTCAGCGCGTGAATGGCGCGGGCGACCATGCTCTTGCCCGTGCCGGACTCGCCGGTGATGAGGACGGTCGTCTTGGTCGGCGCGACGGCCTCGATGCGGTCGTAGACTTTCTGGATGCGGTAGTCGCCGCCGACGAGGTTGCCCATGCCGTAGCGCTCGGTGAGCTGGGTCTTGAGCGTCTCGTTCTCGGCAACGAGGGTGTGACGGTTCTGCGCCTTGTTGACGGCGAGGCGCAGCTCGTCGTCGACGGCGGGCTTGGTGAGATAGTCCACCGCGCCGAGCTTGATCGCCTCGACGGCGCTTTCGATCTTGCCGAAGCCGGTGAGCACGATCGGGGCGACGGAAGGGTGATGCTGGCGCAGTTGGCGCAGCAGCTCCATGCCGTTGCTGCGCGGCATGTTCAGGTCGAGGATGACGATGCCGAACGGCCCGCTGCGCGAGGTGGCGGCCTCTTCGAGCATGGCCAGCGCCTCGGTGCCGTCGCCCGCCGTGGCGGTGGCGTAGCCTTCGTCGCGCAGAAAGTCGGACAGGCTCTCGGCGACGATGGGATCGTCATCGACGATGAGGATGCGCGTGGGTTCGGTCATGGTGCTTGCGGCGGCTCCCGGGCGTAACAAGCGCTTTCGCCGCCGTCACCGTGTCAGGTGTTCAGGCGCCGGCGCTCAGTGCCGCGACGTCGCAGCGCAGCTCCAGGGTTGCGCCGCGCGGCTGGCGATGGCGCAGCGTCAGCTCGCCGCCGAGCTGCTCGGCGATGCGCTGTGCCAGCGGCAGACCGGTGCCGCGCTGCTCCGCCTTGCTCGATCGGCCGAAGGCGAAACGGCCTTGCTCGTCGAGCACGCTTGCCGACAGGCCCGGGCCCGTGTCGGTGACGGTGAGCACGAGCGTCGACGCCTCGATGCGCGCCGCGACGGTGATCGCCGGCGCCTCGTTCACGTCGGAGGTATCGGCTTCGATGGCTTCCAAGCTGTTGCGCAGGGCGTTGTCGAGCACGCGCCGCAACGCGCCGGCGGGCAGGGCCGCGGCGGCGTTGGCCAGCTCGAGCGTGAGCGCCACACCCTGTTCGCGCGCCAGGGGATGCACGAGGCGCACCGCTTGGCGGGCGGCGTGGCCGAGCGTGGCGTGCGAGGCCGGCGGGGCGCCGCGGCGCCAGTCTTGCAGCAGGTCGGCCATCTGGTGCAGCGCATCGTGGGCGGCTTCCAGGTGCTCCAGCGGCGCGTGGGTCCTGGCCGTGCTCAGGCGATCGATGGCCAGATGCACGTGGCGCAGCGAGCCGTCGAGCAGGCCCGCCAGCTCATGGGTCAACTCGTTGGTTTCGGGTGTGCGTTCAGGCCGGCGCACGATGGCCGGATGTTGACGGGAATCGACGTCGGCGTTGTGGCTTGAACTCGACATACCGTGAAACTATCGACGTTCGGATGATCGTGATTGAGTGCCGTGTCTTGTGAAAGCAACAGATTCGAAAATTATAGGGGTTGCGCGCGGGCATCATCGTCCGTGATGGTGAATGTTCGTGTTGACCGCGCAGGACAAAGAAGGGTTGTGCGGTTTGTAGCGATTGAAGAGGCGCGCGGCGGATTTGCGCATCACTTGGCGGCGGACGCCGACTGGTCGAGCTGCGTGTCGATCCAGCGCGTCGCGGACCAGAACTGGTCGCCGCCGGCGTCATCGGTGGCGGTGTGAATGACGCAGCGGCGCACATTCTCGGACCTCAGCTTGAGCAGCGCCTTGTCCACAAGCCGGCGCAACAGGGAGGGGTCGGCCTGTGGACTGACGACGACTTCCAGCGTGCGCTGGCTGGACGGGCCGATGCAGAACGCCGCGCCCGCGATACCGCCTTGCTCGTCGCGCGCCAGGACGCTGGCGCGCCGGCGCACCTGGGCGGCGTCCAGCTCGCCGTGGTACTGGCGCGCAAACTGGAGCGCTTCCTCCAGCTCGTCGCAGCGAAGCTCGCGAATCTCGCAGGTCATGGCGCGACCTCCCGCGGGGCGTTTACCGTTTGCAGTATCGGATGGCGGGCGGGGGACATTGAGGGGGATGCGGGGATGCGCGGGAGAGGTGGGGGGCGATCGTTACAGATGGGGCAGGCCGCAGTGCGTTTTTCGCCGCTTGCGGCTTCGCGCAGGGTCTGAAATTCAGGCGCTGCTCGAAGCCGCAAGCGGCGGGGAGGTGGGTGGCTTCTCACATCAGGCGCGCTTGCGCAGCAGCACGGCCCAGCAGAGGTAGCTCGAGGCGGGCGATTCCTGCACGCGGCGAAAGTGGCTGCGCACGAGGCGATGCACCTCGAAGCGCGGCTCGAGGACGGCGGTGATGTGCGCGGCGGTGAGGCGCGGCGGGCCGCCCTCGGCCGGATCGTCGGCGTTGCCGCAGAGGCTCAGCCACCAGCCGTGCGGGGCGAGTGCGTCGGCGATGTGCTGAGCGAAGCGGGGGCGCTCATCGTCGGTGACGACGTGGAACACGCCGCGGTCGAAGGCGAAGCCGACGGTGCCCGGGGTGACCGGCGGACTTTCGAGGATGTCGTGGCGGATGAAGTCGATGCGGTGCGCGGCGCCGAGCGTCTCGGCCTTGTCGTGGGCGGCGTCGACGGCGGGCTGGGCGATGTCGGTGGCGGTGACGTGGAAGCCGTACTGCGCGAGCAGCACGCTGTTGTCACC
>JBMCXL010000051.1:0-12185 GCA_048621015.1 Phycisphaeraceae bacterium | reverse complement strand
GAACACCCCGCAGAAGGCTCCTTCGTCGCCATCTGCGGGCTTTCGGTGTGATTGCATCCTCGAAGCCCGCGAATGGCGAGTCCGCGAGCCTTTCGCGGGGTCACCCGACCCTCACCGTCCCCTCACTTGTACTGCCAGCTCTCCCCCGGCTGCATCTCGCGCACCTTCACCGCCGACGGCTCGAAACCCGCGATGTCCTGGCGCAGCAACCCGAACGTCTTGTAATGAATCGGAATCGCCACCTTCGGCGCGATCATCTCCGCCGCGCGCGTCGCCAGCTCCGGCCCCATGGTGAAGCGGTCGCCCACCGGGATCATCGCGATCTCGGGGTCATAAATATCGCCGATCAGCTTCATGTCGCTGAACAGGCCCGTGTCGCCGCAGTGGTACATCGTCACGCCGCCGATCTCGATGATCAGCCCGCAAGGCATGCCCATGTACTGGCCGCCGTAGGACGAGCTGTGAAATGCCTGGGTGAACGTGATCGCCCCGAAGTCGGTCTCGATGCGCCCGCCGGGGTTGCCGGGGTTGATGTTGGCGTGGCCCTGGCCGGCGACGTGGTTGCAGATCTCGTTCGCGGCGATGAGCTGCGCGCCGCTGTTGTTCTGGAGGATCGTCAAGGTGTCGCCGAAGTGATCCTCGTGGCCGTGCGTGAGCGCCACGGCCTGGCATTTGATCTGGTTCGGATCGTGCTGCGCCAGCTCGTTGCCGGTCAGGAACGGATCGACCGCGAGCTGGTGCTCACCATCGTCGAAGAGGAAGCCCGAATGTCCGAGGAAGGTGATCGTCAGTGGCATGTCGAAGGTCTCCGTCGTGCGAGGTTGGATGCGTCGATGGTAACACGCAGGCCGCCGCGATATGAAGCGAGGCGACTTGTCGCGTTTCTCCCGATCCGCGCCCCGGGCCGACCCGCAATCCGCCGCGCCGCGCTCGCCATGATCCCGCGGCGCGGCAAGCATTGTCGTGAATTCACCCGGATCAAGGAGCCAGCCATGATCTCCCCTTCGGAAAAGGTTCAGACACTGGAGCGGGGCAACATCTACTTCATCTACCAGCCGCGCGTGGAGCAGGAGCAGGTCGAAAGCGCCCGGGACGTGCAGCGCCTTTACATGGTGCTGGCGCCGCACGGCAAGCAGGTGTATCGGCTCGCCGTGCTCGGCCGGAAGAAGCTGCCGGAACCGGAGCGCGAAGGCCGGCAGCGCTACTGGGGCTTCATCGACGCCGTTGAAAAGGATGCGCAAAGAATCGAGGACGAATTCGATCCCGAAACTTACAAAACCAAGACGCGCGGCGAGCGCGAGGTGCCGCCCGCGCGCCCCGCCGGCGAAGGCATCTACCGCATCGTCCGCCACGAGGACCACACCCACCTGATCTACGCGCTCGAGCTACCGGGCAAGCCCGGCAAGGTGCAGGACGAGCTGAACATCGAAAGCGAAGCCAGCTACATCATCCAGATCAAGAACCCGCAGCGCGGCGCGCCGCAGGCGCCTGGCCTCGACGAAGATCGCCAGGCGGAATATCCAAAGAAGTTGCAGGACCGCTTCGAGGACCGCAAGTTCTACGACGCCGACCCGCCGGACTTCCTCGATTACGCCGGCACCGAATTTCTACTCATCAGCGCCGCCGAGGACGTCAAGGAGGAGCTCGGCATCGATCTCGACCCGCAGAAGGAAACCGAAGACACCGCCGAGATCTTCAACGACCTGCGCATGGAGCGCAGCGAACATCCCACGAAACCGCTGCTCAAGGGCGAGTGGGAGTGAGAAAAATGGCGGATGGATGATGGCGGATGGCGGATGGAATGGATATGAAGCGACGCGACTTGTCGCGTTTTTTCAGCGCGACATGCGCTGAAGATACTCCCGCAGCGCCACCGCGTTGTTGTGCTGCTCATCCTTCGCGCTGTACACCAGCGTCAGCGCGCCGCCGCGCTGTTTCACTTCATCCAGCAGCTCGCGCAACGTTTCCTTCCGCTCGCGCAGCTCCGCGTGGTAGCGCTGCTTGAACTCGCGCCATTTCGCCGGGTCGTGCCCGAACCACTTGCGCAGCTCCATGCTCGGCGCGACCTCCTTCAGCCAGCGGTCGATCTGCGCCGATTCTTTTTTCATGCCGCGCGGCCAGACGCGATCCACCAGCACGCGCAGGCCGTCGCCTTTCGCCGGCGCCTCGTAAACGCGTTTGACCTGAATCGCCGGTTTTGGCATGACAGTCACTCCGTACTGTCGAGCGCCATCTCGTGCGCTTCATGATAGCGCCGGCCGAGGTTGTGCCAGTCGAAGTGTTCGCTGAAGCCCTCGACGTGGTTGCGCATGTTGACGCGCTCGCGCCGCGAGAGCTGGCAGTAGCGGAACAGATGATCCGCCAGCTCGCTCGCTGCCGCGTCGGAGCTGCGATGGCGGCGCTGGAGGATGTAGACCCCGCCGCCGGTCGGATCGTCGCCCGCGCCGTCGCCGCGCAGGTGTTGCAGGTACGAGCCGAAGCCGGACAGGTCGCTGGTCACCGCCGGCACGCCGAGCGCGATCGACTCCAGCGGCGTGTAGCCCCAAGGCTCGTAGTAGCTGGGAAACACGCCCAGGTGGCAGCCGCGCACGAACTGATCGTAGTCGATGCCGAACAGCGGATTCGTCGCGTTGATGAAGTCCGGGTGGTACACCAGCTTCACCGGGTCGTGCTCGTGGTTGAAAAGCTGGCAGCGGCGCAGGTGATTGAGGACATCATCGCGGCTGTCGTCGACCAGGTCGTGCGTGACGATCGGCGGTGGCAGATCGCGCCGCCAGGTGTGCATGGCGCGGCGCATGCGCAGGCGCCAGTAGTCGTCCACCAGCGTGTTCAGGTCCGGCACCTGCCCCGCGGTGACCGCGTGAAACAGCCGCTCGCCGACCTGGTCCTTGATCGCCTCCGCGGCCGTGCGGAACTCGCGCAGCATCGCGCGCGACTGGAGCGCGGTGACGTTCACCGACTTCACCGGCGCGCGCGTGATGATGAAGAACACCACCGTCACCGGCGTGCCCGCCTGGCGCAGCCGATGGTTCAGCCGCGCCAGTGCCTCGATCGTGACGTCCATGCCCTTGTTGCGGTACTCGTACCGGCCGGACGTGAAGAAATAGAGCGTCGTGTCCAGGTCGAAGCTGTAGCTCGGAAAGAAGTGGCCGGTCGTGAACTCGTGGAGCTGGTCCTTGTACTTGGCGTGCAGGTTCTGGAACTCGTGCAGCGCGGCGAAGCGCTGAATGTTCAAGCCATTGGGCAGCAGCACGTCCGGCTTGCGGCCGAGCAGGGATTGACACTCCTGGGCCGTCACGTCCGAAACGGTGGTGAACACATGCGACCCGTGCGCCGCGGCGCACTCGATACGATGCTGCGCCTCGACGTTGAAGTGCTTCGCCTCGGTATCGGCGTTGTAGTGCGGCAGGTGGTCGTAGAACGACGGATCGTGCATCGCCAGGTATCGGCCCAGCAGCGTCGCGTGCGTGGTGAACACGATCGACCCCGGCCAGCTTTCCTGGCGCAGCATCGGCACCGCCACGCTCGCCTGCCACTCGTGCAGATGCAGCAGCAGCTTGCGCCGCGATGATTCTTTCTGGCCGAGCAGCGTCACGAACAGGCGCAGCATTTCGCCGAACGCCACGGCGTTGTTGATCGCCTCGTCCTCCGCCGGCGTGCCGATGTGATGCTCAGCCCACAGCCGATACTTCACCTCGTGCAATCGCGGGAACGCATCCAGATGATTCAGCAACACCACGTGCGGCCGGCCGGTCACCAGCCACCGGCCGAAGTGCACGTCAAACCCCAGCTCGCGCATCTGCTTGACCACCTGCCCGATCGCGCCGACCAGCGGCGACGGCTCGAACTCCACCTGCGCGGTGCCCTGGTTGTATGGCCCGATCAGGCAGTAACGGTTGCCCCATCGGCCGATCATGCTCGGGATCTTCGAGCGCAGCACGGTGTAGATCCCGCCGACCTGGTTGCACACCTCCCACGACGCTTCGAGCAGCAACGGCTCGGCGCGGCGGCGGCGTTCGCCTGGGGGTGGGGCAGCGGACGCGGTGGTGGGCTCGGACTCGGCCATGGCGCAACTCGAACTCAGCGTTCAACAGGCTCGCAACCGCCGCGGCGATTGTACGGGGGCGGATCGCAAGCTGCATGGCCGTGTGAAAGGTGGCGTTTCAGCGCGGATGGGTGGGCGATCCGGACCTTCGCTCCCTGCGGTCGCTCAGGACCGGCTTGAACCATGCGGCGCTCAACGGGATTAAGCCGGTCCTGAGCGCAGCGAAGGTCCGGATCACTCGTGCGCATCGGCGCTTGCTCACCCCTTCGGCCCGAGGCGCCCATGGCGCGGGCGCGGCGGCGCGGTATTCGGGCGCACACCCGGCGGGAAGCCCATGCGCGTGCCCTCGGCGGTGCGCTCCTGGTAGGGCGGCACGGGAAAGGCCGGCTCGATGCGGCGCTTCCACTGCTCGCGATCGAAGCGGTCGACCACGATGTCCACCGCCTCGGTCACGTCGTCGGTCACGTGGAACAGGTCCAGGTCGCCGGGGCTGATGTTCTCGTACTGCCCGAGCATCTTGTCGCGCATCCACCCGATCAGGCCGTCCCAGAAATCGTGGCCGACGCAGACCACGGGGAACGGCTCGACCTTGAGCGTCTGGATGAGCGTCATGGACTCGAAGAATTCGTCCATCGTGCCGTACCCGCCGGGGAAGCAGATCAACCCCGACGCATACTTCACGAACATGACCTTGCGCACGAAGAAATAGCGGAAGTTCAGCTCGTACGTCTGGTAGGGGTTGGGCACCTGCTCCTGCGGCAGGGCGATGTTGAGTCCGACGGACGTGCCGCCCGCTTCGTACGCGCCGCGGTTGGCCGCTTCCATGATGCCGGGCCCGCCGCCGGTGATGACGGCGAACTCGCGCTCGACCAGCCGGCGGGCGCAGTCCACGGCCTGCTGATAGAGCGGGTCGTTCTCATCGGTGCGCGCCGAGCCGAAGATGGTGACCGCCGGCCCGACCTCGGTCATCACCTCGAACCCGTCCACGAACTCGGAGAGAATGCGGAACAGCCGCCACGTTTCGCGGCTGAGGGCGCGGTCCTTGTCCGTTTCGTGGCTGTTGGGCATGGGGCAGATTCGATGAGGTGAATTTCGATGACCAGCGCACCCACTCAGCGAGCCGGGCCGTCCTCGGGCCGGACCGCCGGAACACCAGCACAGCCGCGCGGGTCGTCGCAGGCGTCCGGCTCGAGGACGAGCCGGCTCGCTTGAATGAACGTGTGCGGTATGTTCAGGCCGCCGCGGTCGTCTGCTGCGCTTCGAGGCCCGCTTTTTCGATGAGCTGATCGAAGGCCGCGGGGTCGTGGATCGCGATCTCGCTGAGCATCTTGCGGTTCAGCGCGATGTTGGCGTCCTTCAGGCCGGCGAGGAACCGGCTGTAGGACACGCCGCGCTGGCGGCAGGCGGCGTTGATGCGTGCGATCCAGAGCTGGCGGTATTCGCGTTTGAGTTGTTTGCGGTGGGCGAACTGGAAGGCGCCGGCGCGGTAGACCGATTCCTTCGTCTTGCGCCACTGATTCCCGCGAGCGCCGCGGTTGCCTTTGACCTTCTTGAGCCAACGGTTCTTGGACTGGCGGCGGGCGGCGCCGCGCTGTGCGCGTGGCATGACAGGCTCCTTTCGCGATGGCGGAGGCCGGCGATGAAACCGGCGCTTGGGGTCCCGACTCGCAGAATGCGGAATTACTTCTTGTCGGCCGGCGTGAGCGGCCGGTGCAGCATCGCCTCGACGCGGCCGATGTCGCCGCGCTTGAACAGGCTCGTGCCGCGCAGGTCCTGGCGCTTCCGACCGGACTTGTGGCTGAGCAGGTGGCCCTTGCCGGAGCGGTTGTACTTCACCTTGCCGCGGCCGGTGATCCGGACGCGCTTGAGCAGGCCTTTGTGCGGTTTGAGCTTCGGCATGGGGGGTCGTCCTTCGTTGGGGCGAGCCGCGTATTATACGGGTCCGGGTGGTGAACGCAAGGGCGGCGTGATCCGGACCTGCGCTCCCTGCGGTCGCTGCGGTCCGGCGTGGCGGGGGTGAGACGAAGCTCACGCCGAACCGCAGCGCGTCCGCGAGCGAAGGTCCGGATCGACTGCCCCCGCTTGCCGTGTGCGTTGCCAGCCGGTACCTTCTCGGGATTCTGGAAAGGGTCTAAGGCCATGAAAGTGATCTGCGATCGGGGCGCGTTGGTCGAGTCGCTGAACCTGGTGGGCGGCGTCATCGTGGCCCGCACACCGAAACCAGCCCTCGCCTGCGTGAAGCTGACCGCCACCGAGGACGCCCTGCAACTGGCGGGGACCGACCTCGAAGTGGCCGTGCGCATGTCCACCCCGCGCATCGAGGTCCAGGAGACCGGCGAAGCGCTCATCCCCGCCGACAAGCTCCAGCAGATCGTCCGCGAGTCGATCGACCCCACCCTCACCCTCGAAACCGAGGGCGACGCCGCCCACATCCGCGGCCAGGACAGCCACTTCAAGATCTTCGGCCAGCCCGTCGACGACTTCCCCCCCGTGCCCGAGTTCCCCGGCGACGCCGACTTCGAGCTGAGCGCCGCCGAGCTGCACCGCCTCATCAGCCAGACGCTCTTCGCCACCGCGCGCGAAAACTCGCGCTACGCGATCAACGGCGTGCTGGTCGAGCGCGAGGGCAACAAGCTCACCATGGTCGCGACCGACGGCCACCGCCTCGCCATGGCCCGTGGCCAGTGCAAGGCCCACGCCGCCGAGGAAGCCCGCTCCGCCATCGTCCCCACCAAGGCGCTCAATCTGCTCTTGCGCCTCTTCGACGATGCCGAGCAGACCGTGCAGATCAAGCTGGCGGACAACCAGATCCTGTTCAGCTCCGATCAGGCGCTGCTCGCCTCGAACCTGGTGGAAGGCAACTTCCCGCCGTATAAGGATGTGGTGCCCAAGGACGGCGACAAGCGCGCCACCCTCGCGACCGACACGTTCATCTCCGCCGTCCGCCGGGCGGCCCTGCTGACCAACGAGGAGTCCAAGGGCGTGCGCATGGCCTTCTCCGGCGAGGGGCTGACCCTCTCCAGCCGGGCCCCGGAGATGGGTGAGGCGGAGGTCAACGTCGAGGTCGCCGCGTACGAGGGCGACCCCGTCGAGATCGGCTTCAACCCCGCCTACCTGCTCGACGCTCTGAAGGTGGTGGACGAGAACCAGGTGCAACTGGAGTTCAAGGCCGCGAACAAGCCCGGCGTGATGCGGACCGGCCCGGGCTTCCTGTACGTGGTCATGCCGGTGAACCTCCAGTAATAGCGATTGTGCCGCGCCTGGCCCTGAAGCCGCCCGGAGATTCGCCCGATGGTCCAATGATGGACCACCGCCGGTGGCCACGCCACCACCGCGCGTTACGATTCAGGGGGTTCAGGTTCCACGTTGCCGTTGCCGTCGACGGCTTGAAACTTGAAACCTGGAACTTGAAACGCCCCCGAGGCTCGCCCATGACGAGCAACACCGACTCCGCCAGCGCCGCTGTGACCGCCCCACAGGACGAGGCCGACGCCCACGGCGACCACGACCGTCGGCGCGACGCTTCGGCCCCGGCCATTCCCCCCGCCATCGCCGCCGCCGAGATCGGCCCGCACGCGTCACGCTCCCGCCTCGCCATCGACGACGACGCGCACCAGCCCGGTGTGTTCGTCCGCCTCGCCCAGCGCCTCGAGGCCGCCATCTCCCGCCTCTCCACCCGCAACAACTTCTGGCACCGCATCTGCTCCTGGGTCTGGCTGCCCCTGGCCTACCGCTCGGGCATCAAATTCTCGCGCGGCGATGAGTCGACCTTCTCCGCCATCCTCCCGTTCCGCAAGTTCAACAAGAACTGGTACAACGCCATGGCCGGCGGCGCGCTGCTCGGCAACGCCGAAGTGGCCGGCGGGATGTACGTGTTCAAAAAGTGCGGCGCCCACTACACCGTCGTCTGCAAGCACCTCGAATACACCTTCCGCCGACCGTGCCACGGCCCGGCGGTCTATCGCGTCGAGCCGCGCGAGGACATCGGCCGGCTCGTCGAGGAAAAAGGCGAGTTCAACATCACCGTCGACATGGACATCGTCCAGATGGTGCGCAAGCCCGGCGACAAGGAGCGTCGCGTCGGCCACTGCATCGCCACTTTCCACGTCACGCCCAAGACCGACGTGCGCCGCCGCGCCGCCCGCCGCCGTGTGCGCCAGCGCGGGTGAGACGATCCGGAGCTTCTTACACCCATCAGGCGCCCCTGCTCTAAGCCGGTCCTGAGCGCAGCGAAGGTCCGGATCGCCGCGCCGCGCGCTGGTGTACACTCCCCACCGTGACCGCCTCCCCCACATCAACCGCTGCTCCCATGCGCGGCCCGCTCGCCGCGCTGCTCTGGGCCTGCTTCCTCGGCAGCTCGTGGACGTGGGTCATCGGCATGCTCTTTCCCATCCTGCTCGTGCGCGATTACGGGCTGTGGGGCTGGGTCGTCTTCGCCATCCCCAACGTTCTCGGCGCCACGGCGATGGGGTTTGTCATCGCCACGCCCGAGCACAGCCGCGCACTGGTGGAAAAGCACCGCGAAGCGGCGCTGCGCTTCAGCGAGATCACGATCGTTTATCACGTCTTCGTCGTCGGCGCGTGGTATCAGCTCATGTTCGGCAACTGGGCGATCCTCGCCACGGCCGCGGTGCTCATCCTCGTGTTCATCGCCGCCGGCCAGCGCCGCGCGCTGCTTGCCAGCGCGGTGATCGTGACGCTGATCTCGCTTGCGATATTCGTCTTCTGGTGCGCGCAGCAAGGCGTTGCACTGCACCTGCCCGCGCAGCCGCGCCTTGCCGTGACGGACCTGCTGCTGTTCGCCTGTGCATCGCTCGTCGGCTTCGCGCTGTGCCCGTATCTCGACCTGACGTTCCACCGCGCGCGCCAGCACACCGACGCGCCCACCGGCCAGCTCGCCTTCGCCCTCGGCTTCGGCGTCGTGTTCCTGCTGATGATCGTCTTCAGCCTCTGGTATGCGCAGACGCTGCGTGTAATGACGATCAACACAACCGCGCTGCCACAGGGCGTCATCCTCGCGCTTGGCGCGCACCTGACGATTCAAGCTGGCTTCACCATCGCGCTGCACTTGCGCGAAGTCGCCCAGCGCCGCGGTCACGCGGGCCTGCATCGCGTGTTCGTGCTCGCCATCGCTGCCGGCGCGCTGGCGTGGTGGGCGCTGAGCGAACCATTCACCACCTACTACGACCTGACGATTGGCGAGGTGGTCTACCGCGTGTTTCTCCTCTTCTACGGCCTCGCGTTTCCCGCGTACGTCTTCCTCTGCATGATCCCCACACGCCGACCGGTGGCGCGAAACCTGCGCCTGATCGTCTTCGCCATCGCGCTGCTCGCCGCGGTGCCGATGGGTTACGCCGGCTTCGTGGCGGGTCATTCGTGGTGGATCGCCGGGGCGTTGGGCGCGCTGGCAGCGGGGCGGGGCGTGATCGATTTGTGGTCGATGCGCGCAAACCACGGTCGCACGGCGGATTAACGCGCCCCAGCGAGCCGGGCCGTCCCCGGCCCGGACACGTCCGAACACAAGTAGCGCGACCTGATCGCTGAAGACCGCCGACCCCGGGGACGGCCCCGCTCGCCCCGCGTTACAATCGCCCCTCGTTCCAAACCCCAATCCCCAACCCCGAAGCACCCGATCCCCACCATGGCATTCCACTCCGGCCGCGTCACGTTCTGCCGCTTCCGCGTCACCGGCGATGCGCCGACCACCGTCGACGACACCGCGCTTTCCATCCTCAGCGAACACGCCTTCCGCGAGAGCGAGATCGGCGCGCCCGACGAAGTCGAAACCGGCTTCACCACCGGCGAACACCTGCTCGACACGCAGTTCACCTACGAAAAGAACGGTTACGGTGAAGGCAGCTCTTTGTTGCTCTTCGCCCTGCGCCTCGACACGCACAAGGTGCCGGGCGACGTGAAGCAGGCGTATCGCAAGCTCAACGAGCAGGCCGCCGCCGAGGGCAACCCCTCCGGCTTCGCCTCCAAGGGCCAGAAGCGCGAGGCGCAGGAGATCGCCGGCCGGCAGATTCAGGAGGACCTGGCTGCGGGCAAGTTCCGCAAGTCCAAGGCCGTGCCCCTGCTCTGGGACCTGGCGGCGGGCACGCTGTATTGCGGCGCCAGCGGCAACAGCGTGATCGAGGCGCTGGTGCGCCAGATGCGCGACAGCTTCAACGTCGAGCTGGAGCTGCTCAGCGCCGGCCGCGCCGCCGGCGAACAGTTCAAGGCCACCGGCCGCACGCGCGACTGGGAAGATCTGCACCCTTCGCCCTTCACCGCCCCGCCGAGCGAAGCGCACGTGGACAGCGACGACGCCGACGGCCCGCGCGACCCGCACATCCCCAGCGTCCCGTGGTGCGCCAAGGGCGTCGACCTGAAAGATTTCCTCGGCAACGAGTTCCTCCTCTGGCTCTGGTGGATGACCGAAGCGCACGAGGGCACGATCGACGTGACCCATTCCGACGGCCGCAGCGACTCGGTCTTCGTCGCGCTCGATAGATCGCTCGACATGGAATGCGCCTGGGGCGTGCGCGGCAAGCAGAGTCTGCGCGGCGACGGGCCGACGCGCTTCGCCGAGGCAGGCGCCGCACTCTTTCACGGCAAGTGGCCGCGCAAGGCGGGACTGATCCTGAGCGACGGCGAGTCGCAATGGGAGCTGACGTTGCAGGCCGACCAGTGGGTCGTCTCCAGCGGTGCGTTGCCGCCGATCGAGGATGCGCAAAGCCCGCGCGAGCTGACCGAGGCGCGTTTGCGCCACGTGCAGAATCTTGCGCGCGCGCTCGATGGTCTCTACGCCAGCTTTCTCCAGCAGCGCGGCGGCGGCGGCTGGTCTGGCAGGCGCGATGCGATTCGGCAGTGGATCAGGCAGCGCCGCGAGCCGCGGTCGGCCGTCCAACCCGAACCGTCCGAAGCGCCGGATGTCGTCTCGGTGTCGTAGGACCGGACAAGCAGCCGTAGATCAATCCAGTTGAACACAGCTAGAATGGTCTCGCGAAGCCCGCGCAGGCGCGAAGTGTAAGAATGGTTTATCCTTTCTTTCCTTCGCGCCTTCGCGAGCTTCGCGAGATCTTTTTCTATCCGTGTGCATCCGCGTTTATCCGTGGCTGAAAACAAACTGGAACCTCGCATGATCGTTGGCATTCCCCGTGAGATCAAAGATGACGAGTATCGCGTCTCCATGCTGCCGGTGGGCGTGGAGTTGCTCGCGCAGCGCGGCCATCGTGTGCTGGTGGAGCGCGGCGCGGGCATGGGCAGCGGCTACACCGACGAGCAGTACGCCGCCGCCGGCGCGGAGCTGATCGATGAGCATGCTGACGTGTTCGCGCAGGCCGAGCTGATCGTGAAGGTGAAGGAGCCGATCGGCGAGGAATTGACGCTGATGCGGCGCGGGCAGGTGGTGTTCACGTTCTTCCACTTCGCGGCCGACGAGCATCTGACGCGCGCGTGCCTGGACGCGGGCATCACGGCGGTGGCGTACGAGACATTGACGGACAACGACCATCGGCTGCCGCTGCTCACGCCGATGAGCGAGGTGGCGGGGCGCATGTCGATCCAGGAGGGCGCCAAGTTTCTCGAGCGGCCGGCGATGGGGCGCGGCATCCTGCTCGGCGGCGTGCCGGGCGTGGAGCCGGGCAGCGTGCTGATCCTCGGCGGCGGCATCGTGGGCACCAACGCGGCGCGCATGGCCGCGGGCATCGGCGCGCACGTGGTGATGATGGACGTCAACCTCGATCGGCTGCGCTATCTTTCCGAGGTGATGCCGGCCAACGTCGACACGATCTACTCCGATCCGCACGCGATTCACGAGCACGCCGTTCAAGCCGACCTGATCGTCGGCGCGGTGCTCATCCCCGGCGGCCGCACGCCGGTGCTCATCCGCCGCGACATGCTCAAGAACATGAAAAACGGCGCGGTGATCGTCGACGTCGGCGTCGACCAGGGCGGCTGCATCGAAACGACGCGCCCCACCACGCACGCCGAGCCGACGTACATCGTCGACGGCGTCGTGCACTACTGCGTCGCCAACATGCCGGGCGCGGTCGGCCGCACGTCGACACAGGCGCTCTGCCACGCGACGCAGCCGTACGTGCTGCGCCTCGCGGACAAGGGGATTGACGAACTGGTGCGCAGCGAGAAAGCGTTCGCC
>JBMCXL010000050.1:0-12222 GCA_048621015.1 Phycisphaeraceae bacterium | reverse complement strand
CCCAGGTCGCGCGGCCCACCCTCACCCAGCAGCACGATCGGCTCCGACCACGTCTGCCCGTGATCCTCACTCACCCGCGCCTGGTTCCCCCACGGCTCGTAACGATGCCCGTAGGTCATCAACAACCGATCATCGCGCAAACGCAGCAGGTGCGACGGAAAACCCGCCACGCCGATCGAGCGCGGCTCCGACCACGTCCACCCGCCGTCCAGCGACTCGCATTGCAACGTCTCGCGATGCTCCGGCCCGTGATAGCGGATCTGCGCCACGATGCGCCCGTCAGCCGCCTCGACCGCGTAAGGCTCCACGTAGCGACTGCCCTCCGGCGCGCCCGGCAGGTCCGCCAGCCACGTCCACGTTCGTCCATCGTCGCGCGACTCGCTCACGGAAAGCCGACCCGCGGCGAACGGCGAGCCGCTCTCGGCGCCCTGCCCCGTCTCATCCACCAGCGCGCCGACGTAAAGCAGCCGGCCGTCGCTCAGCTCCGTCGGGCCGTGCGGGCTGTTGGCAACGGTGTTGATGCGCGCGGACCACGTTTTGCCGCCGTCCTCGGAGCGGAGCATCCAGCCGCCAAGCTCGCGCCGCATCGTCTGCTCGTCGAGGCCATCGCGGATCTGATACCACCGTTCGACGTTCTCCGGCGCGTCGCGCTCGCCGCGCTCAATGAGGGGAAGCACCTTGCGCAGCCACGCCAGCGACGTGAACCAGTTGACCAGGATCGTGCCCTTGCTCGTCTCGATCACGCCGGCGTCGCGGTCGTCGAGCGGGCCGTCGGCGAGCAGCACGGGCTCGGACCACGTCTTGCCGTCGTCGCGCGAACGGATCAGCTCGACCTTGCCGAACGGGCAGACGTGGGCCTGGCGGTTGCCGGAGCAGGCCACGAGCAGCTCGCCGTCGCGCCGCCGGGCGACGGTCGGCCAGCCATGGAACCGCTCGGGGTGCTGCGAGATCGTGCGGATGTCGTGGATCGTGGCGTCGGTGGTGGTGCCGGGCATGGGGAAGGTTCCTTTAAGAACAGGTGCCCGGGCGAACATAATCACCAGAATCATGAACCGCAACAGTCGCCGGCGTGCATCCCCTCTCCCACCGGGAGAGGGAAAGGGAGAGGGGACGGGCTGCAACCACTGACTGCCGCATCGCGAGGGTGACGTCCGGCCGACGGTGATCCCCTCACCCGCCTCGTTACCGCTTCATGCGCATGTTGCGCTACCTGCTCGGCACCCTCTCCCGCCGGGATAGGGTTTCGCCGCGCTGCTCGGCTTTACGCTTCGACGCCCCTTCCTACAATGTCACCGATGCCCAACCAACCCAACCCCACACCCGCCCGCCTCGCCCTCGAAGACGGCTCCGTGTTCCACGGCACCGCCTTCGGCGACACCACCCCGCGCACCATCACCGGCGAAGCCTGCTTCAACACCGGCCTGTCCGGCTACCAGGAAGTCCTCACCGACCCCTCCTACGCCGGCCAGATCGTCACCATGACGTATCCGCTCATCGGCAACTACGGCATCAACACCGACGACCTCGAATCGACGCGCGTCCAGGTCGCCGGCTTCGTCGTGCGCGAGCTGGCCCACCGCGTCAGCAACTACCGCTCGACCCAGCGTCTCGAACAGTGGCTGGCCGATAGCGGCGTCATCGGCATCGCCAACATCGACACCCGCGCCCTCACGCGCAAGTTGCGCATCGAAGGCGCCATGGACGCCGCCCTCTCCACCGACCCCAGCGTTTCCGACGCCGACCTCGTCCGCCAGGCACGCGAAGCGCCCGGCATGGTCAACCAGAACCTGGTCAAGGGCGTCAGCCGCCGCGATGCGCTCGTCTGGGACGACGACCTCGGCGACTGGGCTCCTCTGCAAGGCTCCGTGCAGCGCGACGCCACGCGCTACAACGTCGTCGCCCTCGACTGCGGCGCCAAGCACAACATCCTGCGCAACCTCGTCGACAGCGGCTGCCGCGTCACCGTCCTGCCCCACGACGCTTCCCCCGCGCAGATCAACGAGCACAAGCCCGACGGCCTGTTCGTCTCCAACGGCCCCGGCGACCCCGCCGCCGTCCACGAAACCATCGAAAACCTCAAGCAGCTCCACGGCAAGCTGCCCATCTTCGGCATCTGCCTCGGCCACCAACTGCTCGGCAAGGCGCTGGGCGCCGAGACATTCAAGCTCAAGTTCGGCCACCGCGGCTGCAACCAGCCCGTGCAGAACCTGCACACCCGCAAGGTCGAGATCACCAGCCAGAACCACGGCTTCGCCGTCGACATCGACAGCCTCAAAAAGGCCGGCGGCGAACCGACGCACATCAACCTCAACGACCAGACCCTCGAAGGCTTCCGCCACGCCAGCGAGCCCACCTTCGCCGTGCAATATCATCCCGAGGCCGCGCCCGGCCCGCACGACGCGCGCTACCTGTTCGACTGCTTCATCGAGATGATGCGCACCGGCACCGCCCCCACCGGCGAGCAGATGGACGCCGCCCAGCGCCAGCGCAACCGCGTCACGGCATAATGCGCCAACAACCATTCGTAAGCCGGTCCTGAGCGACCGAAGGGAGCGAAGGTCCGGATCGCCCCTGCGCCCGCCGCCGTTCTACAATCCCCCGGAAGGAGAAAGCCCTGATGCAGCGGCGCGCCGTCGAAACATCCCGCCCCGACGAGGCGGCCTCAAAGTCCGCACGCAAGCGCCGCGCGTGGTCGCCCGAAAAATCCGCCGAGCTCTACAGCATCGACAACTGGAGCAACGGCTACTTCGCCATCAACGACGCCGGCCACGTCGTCGTGCGCCCCACCACCGAGCCCGCACCGCAGATCGACCTGAAAGTCCTTGTCGAAGAGCTGCGCCGGCGCGACCTCAACCCGCCGCTGCTCATCCGCTTCAGCGACATTCTCAAGCACCGCCTGTGTGCGATCGCCGACGCCTTCGACACCGCGATCCGCGAGAACGCCTACCAGAGCAACTACCGCTGCGTCTATCCGATCAAGGTCAATCAGCAGCGCCACGTGGTCGAGGAGATCCAGTCGCTCGGCGCGGCGCACGGCTTCGGCCTCGAAGCGGGCTCCAAGCCTGAGCTTCTCGCGATCATGGCGATGGTCGGTGACGATGACACGCCGATCATCTGCAACGGTTTCAAGGACGCGCAGTTCATCGAGGCGGTGATCCTCGCGACCAAGATCGGCAAGCACGTCATCCCGGTCGTGGAAAAGTTCTCCGAGCTGGGCCTCATCATCGAGTACGCGCGCAAGCACGACGTGCGCCCGCGCATCGGCGTGCGCGTCAAGCTCGATGCGCGCGGCGCGGGGCGCTGGGAGGACTCCGGCGGCGAGCGGTCCAAGTTCGGCCTGTTCGTCAGCGAGGTCGTGGAGGCCGTCGAAACGCTGCGCGCCCAGGACATGCTCGACTGCCTCAAGCTGCTGCACATGCACCTGGGCAGCCAGATCAACAACATCGGCAACATCAAGAGCGCGCTCAACGAGCAGGTGCGCATCTACACCGAGCTGCGCCAGATGGGCGCGGGGCTGGAGTACCTCGACGTCGGCGGCGGCCTGGGCGTGGATTACGACGGCACGCAGACCACCGCTGGCACCAGCGTCAACTACTCGCTCCAGGAGTACGCCAACGACGTGGTCTATCACGTCAAGGCGGGCTGTGATGCCGCGGACGTGCCGCATCCCACGCTCATCAGCGAGTCCGGCCGGGCGATGGTCGCCTACCACAGCGTGCTCGTGTTCAACGTGCTGGGCACCTCCAGCTTCGACCGCTTCGAGCCGCCGGCGCCCATGAACGATGCGCAGTTCAACGACCTGCCCCGGCCCGTGCAAACATTGGTCGAAGCGCACCACGAGCTGAACGAGGACAACTTCGCCGAGGCGTATCACGATGCGGATCTGGCGCGCGAGGAAACGATCCACCTTTTCAACCTCGGCTACTGCTCGCTCGAACACCGCGCCCTGGCGCAGCGCCTCTACTTCACCATCTGCGCCCGCGTGCTCCAGTTCATCCGCGACCTGCCGCAGGTGCCCGAGGAGTTCCAGGGCCTCGAATCGCTGCTGTCGGACACCTACTTCTGCAACTTCTCGATCTTCCAGTCGATGCCCGACAGTTGGGCGATCGAACACATGTTCCCCGTCATGCCGATCCATCGGCTCAATGAAGAGCCCACCGGCCGGGGCGTGCTGGTGGACATCACCTGCGACTCTGACGGCCGCATCGACCACTTCATCAGCCCGCGCGGCCGCCAGCCCGTGCTGCCGCTGCACCCCTACCGCGGCGGCGACTACTTCCTCGCCGCGTTCCTCGTCGGCGCGTATCAGGAAATCCTCGGCGACCTGCACAATCTCTTCGGCGACACCAATGCCGTACACGTCAGCATCGACGACCACGGCGAGCCGTCCATCGACGAGGTCATCGAAGGCGACACCATCGGCGAGGTGCTTCAGTACGTGCAGTTCAAGCCCGACGAGCTTCGCCGCGCCTTCCGCAAGCAGGTCGAGCAGGCCGTGCGCGACCGCAAGCTCGACGTGGACGAGGCGCGACTGCTGCGCCGCTTCTACGAAGGCGGGTTGAACGGGTACACCTATCTGACGTGAATGTCGAATGACCAGTGCGCGAACGATGCGCCGTCAGTTTGCGCTCTCAACCCCCTCCCTTGAGGGAGGGGTTAGGGGAGGGTGAGGGCTTGAAGTTTAAGAGCGCCTGATCCAACCATCGTCGCTGGTATTCAGGCGCTCACCCTCCCCCGGCCCCTCCCTCAAGGGAGGGGGGTTGACAGTGGCAATTGGGCATTTGCAATTGAATATTGGCATCTTCATTCGCCCTTCATGCATTCGACATTTCACACGCCCCCTGCTACAACCCCGCCTCATGCTCCCCGACTGGCTTCTGCCCGACATCCCACCCGACACGCCGCTGTGGCTCTACATCGCCTGCGCCGCCGGCGCGGTGTTCATCATCGGCGTGGCGAAGGCCGGCTTCGGCGGCGGCATCGGCGTCGTCGCCGTTCCATTGATGGCCGTGGCCCTGCCCACCGACCGGACCATCGGCGTCATCCTGCCCGTGCTCATCTTCGCCGACCTCTTTTCCGTGCGCCACCACCGCGGCAACGAGTCGCGCCCGCACCTGCGCTGGCTGCTCGTCGGCGCGATCCTCGGCATCATCGCCGGCACGCTGATCCTCTGGTGGTGGCAGACCTCCGGCGTGCTCGATTTCGCGCTCAACCTCGCCATCGGCACGATGTGCCTCATCTTCGTCGCCATCCAGTGCTACCGCCTCGCCGGCGGACACGTCCCGCACATCTCCCCGCGCCCCATCGCCGGCCGCATCGCCGGCTTTCTCGCCGGCTTCGTCTCCACGCTCACCCACGCCGCCGGCCCGGTCATCAGCATCTACCTGCTCGAACAGCGCCTCGCCAAGAAAATCCTCGTCGGCACCGCCGTCATGTTCGCCTTCGCCGGCAACCTGCTGAAGCTGCCGACCTACTTCGGCCTGCAATTGATCGACCCGGTCACGCTCATCCAGTCGCTCTGGTGCCTCCCGCTGGTGCCCCTCGGCACGTGGACCGGCTACTGGATGCACACGCGCATCAACGAAAAAGCGTTTACCATCATCATGTACCTCGGCGCCGCGGCCGCCGCGGCGCACATGCTCTACAAGGCAATACTCCAAGGCGCCCCCGCAATGTGATCCGTGGTGAGCTGCAGCACCGTAGAAACCGCAGATGAACGCAGAGAGCCGCAGATAGCCGCGGATGAACACGGATGATGTTCTTTGGTGTTTAGCGTGCAGGGCGCAGGCCTGTATGACGAACCTCCCTTATCATCTGTGTTAATTCGCGCCATCTGCGTTTATCTGCGGTCCTACCCATTGCGGAACCGAAAACCATGGCGACCCACATCGCCATCCTCCAGCGGCCGTACCTCGACCTGGTCCTCGCCGGCCGCAAGACGCTGGAAAGCCGCCTCACAAAGACGGCCCAGCCGCCGTTCGGCGTCGTCAGCCCCGGCGATCGCATCTATCTGAAACGCTCCGGCGGCCCGTTCGCCGCCATCGCCCGCGCCGGCGACGTCCACAGCTACGACAACCTCACTCCCACGCACATCGACAAGCTCCGCAAGCGTTTCAACGACCGCGTCAGGGGCAACGCCGACTACTGGCGCATGAAGCGCAACGCGCGCTACGCCACCTTCATCGAGCTGCACGACGTCGCCCCCATCGACGTCGGCCCCGACTACCGCAAGTCCGCCTACAAGGCATGGTTCGTCCTGCCCGACGCCGCCGATCCCGTGCTCGAGGTCGCGCTCACCACCGGCGCGCTGCGCAACGGCTACGTCCCGATCGCCGGCCGCGCCGACTTCTTCGGCGCCGGCGACTTCGAGCTGCACCTGCCCGACGGCCAGCGCATCACCACCGACCTTTACCGCGCCCAGCGCATCCGCTGGCGCAGTTGGCGGTCTTACTTTGAAACCGCGAACGCCAAGCCCGGCGACCTCGTGCGCTTTGTCGCCCTCGGACAGCGCCGCTATCGTGTGGTGTTCAACCCATCACCCCATGACTGAAGACACCCGCCCCCAACTCGAATCATTCATCAACAGCGACACGCTGAGCGCGCTGATCCAGCGCGCCCGCGCCGAAGACCTCGGCCCCGACAACATCGACGTCACCGCCGACGCGTTCATCCCGCCCGACCGCGCCGCTGAAGCGCAGATGGTCCCCCGCGCCCCCGGCATCCTCGCGGGCGCAGCGCTGCTGCCGCACATCGCCGCCGCGTACGACGAAAACCTGAAAGTCGCCCTGCTCGCCCGCGACGGCGCTGCGCTGCGCCCCGGCGAGCCAGCGGCGCGCTTCACCGGCCAGTTGCGGGCCATGCTCATGATGGAGCGCGTCGCGCTGAACTTCGTCACCCACCTTTCCGGCATCGCCACGCTCACCGCCCAGTACGTGACGCAGACCGCCGGCACCAACGCCCACATCTGCGACACGCGCAAGACCATCCCCGGCCTGCGCGGCCTCGCGAAATACGCCGTCGCCTGCGGCGGCGG
The DNA here is from genome assembly GCA_048621015.1 of Phycisphaeraceae bacterium. Lineage (GTDB taxonomy): Bacteria > Planctomycetota > Phycisphaerae > Phycisphaerales > Phycisphaeraceae > JBMCXL01. The sequence continues at coordinate 5,189 of JBMCXL010000050.1, read as the reverse complement.
GACCACCCACCGCGTCGGCCTCTACGACGCCATGCTCATCAAGGACAACCACCTCGCCGGCGTCACCGTCAAAGCACTGCCGCAGGTCCTGCGCGATGCCCTCGCCCGCGCAGCGCACCACGACCTGAAGTTCATCGAGGTGGAAGTCGACACGCTCGCGCAGCTCGAACAGGTGCTCACCGTCAGAGAAGTCGACATGATCCTGCTGGACAACATGAGCACCGACCAACTCCGCAAAGCCGTGGCGCGGCGCGACGCGCTCGCGCCGGACACGCTGCTGGAAGCCAGCGGCGGCGTGAATCTCGAAACCGTCGCGGCCATCGCGGCGACGGGCGTGGACCGCATCTCCGTCGGCGCGCTGACCCACTCGGCGCCGGCGCTCGACCTGGGCCTGGACATCCAGTGACGCGCGAGGTTGACCAATCCGAGGCGCTGATCGATCCGGCGCTGCTGCACGTGCTGCTGCACGCTGATGGGCCGCGGTCCGTCGAAGCGCTGGCGCTGGAGCGTGGCGTGACGCAGCGCCAGGTCTTGAGCGAGATCGAGCAATTGCGCCGCGTCGGCTGCGCGTTCGACACGCATCCGCAGCACGGTCTGCGCCTGACCCGCGCGGGCCTCGGCGCGTGGACCGACTACCTGCGCCACGCGCTCGGCGACGATCGGCTGATCGAGGTCTACCAGCGCACGGCCAGCACGCAGGACACCGCGCGGCGGCTCATCACCACGCACGGGGCGCGCAGCGACGGCGCGATCGTGACCGCCGGCGAGCAGACCGGCGGGCGCGGGCGGTTCGGCCGGCCGTGGGTCACGCCGGCGGGCACGGCGGTGACGTTCAGCCGCGTCACGTGGCCGGCCAATGGTGAACAGGACGGTGCGGCAACGGTCGATCGAATCACCTTCGCCGTGTCGGTCGCGGTGGCATCGGTCGCTGAACAGTTGCTGGCCGGCCGCGGGGCGGTGCGCATCAAGTGGCCCAACGACGTGTGCGTCGACGGGCGCAAGCTCGTGGGCATTCTCGTGGAGACGGTGGAAGCGGCGCGTGGTCGGCGCGCCGCGATCATCGGCGTCGGCTTCAACGTGGCGCTGCGCCCCGAGCACCTGCCGACGGACGATCCCCAGCTTCTGCAGCGCGTGACGAGCCTGGCGATGCATGGCGTCGAGGTGGATCGGCTGCGCATGCTCGCGCAGTTGGCGCAGGCGATTGACGCGGCGCTGGTGCGCCGCGATACGGATGAACTGCTCGCGCAGTGGCGTCAGCGCAGCGCGCAACTCAATCAACTGATTCGTGTGCGCAGCGATGGCCAACCGATCGAGGGACATGTCATCGATCTCGACCCCCATGCCGGGCTGATCGTGCGCACCGCGACCGGCGAGATCGTGCATCTGCCGGCGGCGACGACGACGGTGGAGAAGTAGCGGTGGCGACAGGACGGCGGGCCTTCGGCCCGCGCGCTAAACGGGGGCGCTGCTTTTGGCAAGAGCGACGAGCATGTCGAGGCCGCGCTGGAGCGTGTCGTCGTTGCAGGCGTAGCTGAGGCGGAAGTGGGTGTCGCGTTCGGAGAAGACGTTGCCGGGGATGATGAGCAGGCCCTGGCCGATGGCTTTTTCGACGAATTGCGAAGCGGTCATGTTCAGGTGGTCGGGCACCTTGGGGAAGGCGTAGAACGCGCCGCCCGGGGTGGTCAGCTCGAAGTGGGGGCTGAGCATTTCCACGACGCGGTCGCGCTTGCGCTGGTAGTGGGCGACGTATTCGCTCATGTCCACGTCAAGCGCGGTGATGCCGGCTTCCTGGGTGATGGACGGGGCGCAGACGAACGAATACTGCTGGAGCTTGGTCATCTGCTCGATGATCGGCTTGGGCCCGAGCGCGTAGCCGAGGCGCCAGCCGGTCATGGCGTAGGTCTTGGAGAAACCGCGCAGCAGCAGGAGGTGGCGGCTGTCAGCGAGCGGCGAAGGGCAGCGCGCCGTGCCGTCGGCGGTGGGCACCTTCTCGTAGCAGAACTCGTCGTAGATCTCGTCACTGACCAGCAGCAGGCCGTGCTTTTCGACGAGCTCGACCCATTGCCGGCAAAGCTCGGGCGGGGCGACGGCGCCGGTGGGGTTGCTGGGTGAGTTGGTCAGCAGCAGCTTGGTGCGCTCGGTGATGAGCGGCTCGATGCGCTCGGGGGTAAGCTGGAAGTCGGGATAGGTATCGACGAGCACGGGGGTCGCGCCGCTGAGCTTGACCAGTTGGCGGTACATGACGAAGTAGGGGTCGGGGATGAGCACTTCATCGCCCGGGCCGGCGCAGGTGAGCAGGGTGAGCAGCAGCCCGCCGGAAACGCCGGAGGTGATCAGCAGGCTGGTGTCGTCGGGCAGATCCCCTGAAGGGGCGAGCGTGTCGGGGAACTCGCGCTGAAGCTGGGCACTGATGCGCTGGCGCAGCGCGGCGGTGCCCTGGGTCTGGGTGTAGCTGTTCAAGCCCTGCTGGATGGCGTCGCAGGCGGCGGCCTTGATGGGCTGGGGGACGTCGAAGTCGGGCTGACCGATGGAAAGGTTGACCGGGTCCTGAAGGTCGGCGGCCAAGTCGAACACGCGCCGGATGCCGGAGGCGTCGAAGGCGCGCAGGCGATCGGTGATGAATCGATCAGGGTCGAGCATGGGCAAAAGCAGGCAAGCCAGAAAACAGGAAGCGCGGGAAATCAGAAAATGCAGTGTGCCGCTGCCCCGATTTCCCGCGCTTCCTGCTTTCCTGAGCTTCCCGCTTTTTGTTACTCGCTCTCTTCGGCGGCCTTCTTCTTGCTCTTGCCGCCGACGACGACCTTGCGGTTGTTGACCTTCGGCAAGTGCAGGGGGTCGCCGGATTCCATGTCGAACTTGCCCTGCTCGATCAGGCGCTGGACCTTCTCGGCACGGGTCAGCACGGAGCGGTGATGCTCCAGGCCACTGGCGGTACGCAGGCTGCGGTCGAGGCTCATGACGGTTCGTCTCCGGTCGGGCGAGCGCGTCCCGGCGGTGTGGAAGCCGGCCAGGGTCACGCGCTGCGGGTTCAGTCGTTCGAATCGCCCTGGTACTTGGCGGGGTACATCGAGGCGAACGTGTCGCGGGAGTTGCCGTTGTGCGCGGCCCACGCGCGGCCGAGGTCTTTCAGGCGCGACTCCCACTGCCGGTACACCTGGCTGTCGTAGAGCTCCTGGCGTGTAAAGCCCCGCTCGACGACCCAGATGCTGAATCGATCATTATCTCCCGAAACGAGGTGCGTTTCAACTCCCTGCTCGGCGAGAAACTCGGCACAGCGTTGGGCGTGGTCGGCGGTATAGGTCGCGACGATGAAATAGTTGAGGCCGGGCTCGCGCGGATCGCCGCCGCGCCGGGCCGATCGACGGACGTCCGCCCCGCCGGGGCTGGCGTCCTCGCCTGCCGTGTCCGAGGCCGCCGTGCCGCCGGTGGCGGCACTGGCCTGCCGGGAGCCGCTCTGCGGCGAGCGCTGCGGCGGCGGGCCGGGGGGCGCGCGATGGTCGGCCTCGTCGCTGGGGCGGGTCTGCTCGGTCATCGTGGCCGTCGCCGCCGCCTCGCCCCGCGTGTGGCCCACCCAGTAGGCCAGCACCAGCAGCCCGATCAGCCCCACCACCGCCAGGATCGCCACCCCGCGCGGCACCCGCAGGATGATCGGCACCCCCACGCCCGACCACGACCACCACGCGTGCTCGCCGCCGCCTCCCGCCGGCTCCGGCGCCCGCTCCACCACCGCCGGGCGCGGCGCGGCTGGCTCCATCTCGGCGCTGGCGCGGCCAAGCGTGGACATGATCTCGTAAGGCGGCGTTCTGTTGCGGCGTGCAGCCATAGGGGTCCCGTGCGCCTCAGGTTACCGGGGCTGGCGGGGATTGCCAATTGTGCGTTGCCAATTGCCCACTGTGGAGATGACACCCGCCGATTCCAACTCGACACAGCCCCGCCTGGAAAGGCGGGGGTGGATCAGCGCCAACCCTGCGGCGCCGCACTGGCGTTCAGGCGCCACCCCCCCGTTTCCACCGGGGGCTACTGGACAAGGAACCTCCGACGACCGTCTCCACAATCAACAATCGGCAATCGGCAATCCTCTCACCCCATCGCGATCGCGCTGGCCACCGCGTGCGTGTGGATGTGGCTGAGGCTCAGCGACCACTGGCTCACGCCGAGCTGACGGGCCACCGCCGCCGCTTCGCCGTGCAATCGCACCTGCGGGGCGGTATTGCCTTCGCGCACGACCTCGACGTCGGTCCACGCGATGCCGCCCGACCAGCCGGTGCCCAGGGCCTTGAGCACCGCCTCCTTCGCGGCGAAGCGGCCGGCGAGATGCTCGGTCTGGCGCTTGGGGTGCGCGGCCGCGTAGGCGCGTTCGCCGTCGGTGAAGCAGCGCGCCAGAAAGCGGTCGCCGTGCTGTTCGAGCATCTGCGCGACGCGGGCGGTGTCGACGATGTCCACGCCATGGCCGAGGATTCGCATCGGGGGAGTTTCAGGTTTCAAGTTTCAAGTTTCAAGTTGCAGCGAGCCGGCCCGTCCCCGGGCCGATCGTCTCCATCGACCGGAGCGGCGCCGCGACGGTGTTCAAGCTGACCGGCCCGGGAACGGGCCGGCTCGCCTGAAGAGCGCGGCTTTTGAGCCGACGCCGATCCGCCCTATCATGGCACGCATGGACGCCGCCCTGAAAACCATTGCCGAGAAGGTGTACGCCGGCCAGCGTTTGTCACGCGAGGACGGGCTCACGCTGCTGCAATCGCGCGACATCTGGACCATCGGCGAGCTCGCCAACCACGTGCGCCACAAGCTTCACGGCAAGCGCACGTACTACAACATCAACCGCCACCTCAACTACTCCAACGTCTGCGCCCTGAGCTGCAAGTTCTGCGCCTTCTATCGCAAAAAAGACCAGCCCGGCGCGTACGAGTACGCGATGGACGACATCGCCCGCGACGCCCGGCAGGCCGCCGAGGCCGGGGCGACCGAGATGCACATCGTCGGCGGACTCCACCCCTGGCTGGAGTTCTCCTACTACACCGACATGCTCCGCACCATCCGCGAGGCGGCGCCGAAAATGCACATCAAGGCGTTCACCGCCGTCGAAATCGTCCACTTCGCCCGCATCAGCAAGCGGCCGAGGGACATCCGCGGCGTCCTGAGCGACCTCAAGGAGGCCGGCCTGGGCTCACTGCCCGGCGGCGGGGCCGAGG
>JBMCXL010000049.1:0-12236 GCA_048621015.1 Phycisphaeraceae bacterium | reverse complement strand
TCAACATGAACCGTGCGATCGCGATCGATGCGGATCTCATCGTGGAGTGAGGCACGCACAATCACAACTTGTTACACGCGCACGACAAAGCCCGGGGATCGCCATCCCCGGGCTTTACACTTTGTGCGCAACGACACAGGTAAAACGGATCATCGACCTGCCCTGCAGAATTCAGGACTTCTGTTCGAGCATCCCACTCTCGCGCGCGTACTCGAATACCCCGCCCGCTTCGATGATCGGCTTCACGTCACCGAGCGGCTTGAGCTCGAACGTCTCGCCGGTGGTGTGATCGGTGAGCGTGCCTTTCTCCACGTCGATCTCCACCTCGTCACCGGTCTTGACCTTCTCGACGAGGCGCGTGTCGGTTTCGCACGGCAGCAGGTAGCCGCCGTTGACGCAGTTGCGGAAGAAGATGCGCGCGTAGAACTCGGCGACGACCGCTTTCACGCCCGCCTCGGCGATTGCCAGCGGCGCGTGCTCGCGCGACGAGCCGCAGCCGAAGTTGCGCCCGCCGATGACGACGGTGTATTCGCTTTTGAACTGGTTCTCGCCCACGAACGACACGCGCCCCTCGGGCAGGCCGGACTGCTCCGCCGGCACGCCGGACATGCAGTACATGCCGAAGTACTTGCGCTCTTCCGAGTCGCTCGGGTTATAGGCGAGATACTGCGCGGGGATGATCTGGTCGGTGTCGACGTCGTCGCCGAGCACGAACGCCTTGCCGCGGATGACGTTTTCCATCGGGCGGTCCTTACGCTTGCTCTGTGCTTTGCCGTTCTCTTCGAGCCGCCGTTCACAGACGAATCACCAAGTATAGCCGAACGTCGCACTCGCCGTCGCTCGCGGCTTCGCGGGACGCGCCGGGGTGCGGACGCCGCGTGAACATGCCGTTCAACGCGGCGCCGTCTCCGCCGACGCGCCGCCGTTCACCCCGTGATCCGGCACCGGCAGCATGGGCGAGTCGCTGGCGTGGCCCGCCGGTTCACCGCCGTTGGCGCCCGGCTCGGCATCGTCCGCCGCGCGCAAGTCGCGCTCCAGTTGCGCGACCCGCTCATCCAGGCCGTCCATTTCCTCGCGCTCCGCGCTCTGGACCACCTCGACCACCTCGTGCAGCACCGCCACCAGCGCCCGCGCCGCGTCCAGTTCCTCCGCGTGCAGCCGCTGTTGCGCCGCCTCGAAAAAGCATCGCACCACCGCCGGCGCATCCAATGGGCTCGCCTCGTCCGCTTCGCTCAGATGCGCCTCGGCCAGCGTCGCCGCCTCGTTGAGCTCGCCCACTTCCAGGTGCGCGCGGATCAGCCCCAGCGCCGCGGCGCGATGCAATTCGGCCGGCAGCGCCTCGCCGGACTCCACCACCGACTCGAAATCCTGCTTCGCCGCGTCCGCGCGCCCCGCTTCGAGGCGCACCTCCCCGCGCGCCACCCGCAGCGCCGTGTACTGCTCGAGCTGATGCACCAGCAACGCCGGGTCGGCCGGCTCCAGCGCGAGCGGCGCCAACTCCAGCATCGCATCCGACCGCGGCGCACCCGACCCGGCTGCGGTTTCCGCCACCGCGTCGGCGTCGGTGTCGGTGTCGGTCTCGGCGTCGTCCTCGTCGGCCGGTGTGATCGAGTCCCCCTCCTCCAGCCGCACCGCGGTCATCGCTTCCTCCGAGCGCTGCACGGCCGCGGTCAGCATCGCCTCGCGCACCGTCGGCGGCACCTCGGCGCGCTCCAGGTCCGTCACTGCCGCGAGCACCGCCTTGCTCGGGGCGCGCTCCGCCACGCTCACCAGCGCGCGCTGCCAGTTCTCCATCTGCGACGCCGACTCCGGCCGATGCGCCGCCAGCGCGTGCAGTGTCTCGGCCGTGTGCCCGCGCCGCGCCGCCGCGAGCACGAACACCGGCCCGATCTGCGCATCACCGGCGCGCGCAGCCAACGGCTCCAGCGGCCGATTCGACTGCGCCCACGCCCGCGCCGCCGCCTGCTTGACGGCCCCGTCCTCGCTGTCCAGCCATGCCGCGATGCGCTGCCAGTCCGCCTCGCCGCCCACGCGCCCCAGCAGCCGCACCACCTCCGCCAGCGGCGCCTCGCCATCCAGACCGGCGCGCACGCGCGCCGCGATACGCTCCCGCTGCTCGCCGTCGATCAGCCCCGCCTCCGCCGCCGCCGCGAGCATCCCCGCCGCCTCGCCACGCAACGAGGGATGATCCAGCATCGCCGTCACCGGCACCACCGCCGCGCCGCGCGGCAGACGCGTGAGCATCAACAGGTCCGCGCGCAGCACCGCCACCACCGACTCCCGTTCCGCCGCCAGCCGCTGCGCCACCCGGTCCGCCGCCGGCCCGTCCGCCAGGTCACGCAGCAGCAGCGTCGCACGCTGGCGAATCGACACCGCCGGGTCCTCCAACAGCCCGCGCAGCGCCGTGCGCAACGGCTCGTCGAACGCGCCGCCATCGACCAACCGCTGCACGGCCAGGGAAATCGCCAACTCGCGCACCGGCTCCAGCGGATCGTTCAGCAGTGCCGCGAGCATCGCCGGCCGCTGCTCGCGCTCCGCGCTGTGATACTGCCGGCGAACCACGTCCTGCAACCGCGCGCCCAGTTGCGCGCGCTCCGCGCGGTGCCACTCGGCCAGCCGACCGAGGTTGTCCACCACCTGCCGCTGCCACAGGCGCTCCGACATTCCGCGCGCCTCGTCCCACCAGTTGGTCCACGCCGCGCGGTCGGCGTCGAAATGCACGTGACCGGTCAGCGTCTGAAGCGCCACGAACGCCGACTCCTGCACCGCCGTCGGCTCGGTGGGCGCGGTCAGCTTGACCAGCAACCCCGCCGTCTCCTGCGTGCGGTGGTGACCCAGCGCGAGGATCGCCGTGCGCCGCGCGCCCAGCGACCGGCTGTCGTCGCGCGCGCGGCTGGCGAGCGTCTCGGCCAGGGATTCATCCATCAACCGCCCGATCGCCGCCGCCAGGTCGCGCCGGGCCGCGCCGTCCACGCGCTCGGCCATCGCCAGCAGATCCGGCAGCAGGGCGCGCGGCGGCGCGACCGGGTGCAGCGCCAACGTCTCGAGCGTCGCGCCCCAGACGCCGGTGGTGTATCGGCTCGACAACGCTTCCCCGAGCAGGTGCGCCGTCACCTCGCGCGGCTCGCCGGTCAGCAGCGCCGCCGCCGCGCGCCGACGATCCTCGCCCGAGCTGTCCTCGGCCACCAGCCGATCGAACGTCGCCGCCAGCGCCTCGGGCACGTCCGGTGATTCACGCTCCGTGTCGGCCCGCTCCCCCACCGGGTCCGCCCACAAGGGGGCACACGCCACCAGCCCGATCACCAGCAGCGTCACCGCCCCCAGCGCGCGGAGCGACACCCCTCTCGCCGGCCACCAGCGACGGTTTCCACCGCGCTTCGGCCGCGACGAGCCTCGCCCGTCAAGCCCCTGTGGCGTCCGAAACCGCGACAGGGGCACCGGTGGGGTCCATCCACGGGTAATCACGCAATTCTCCCAGCGCGCGCCCACAGTCGATCTCACGAATCGCATCACAGCCTATCATACAGCGCGACGGCCCGATCACCGCCCCATCCCGGGGCTTCGCGCACCCTCGGCGGCGCGGATCGGGCCTCGGACTCCGGACCGCAAGCAAAGGTGTGGCGCGGGCCCACCTGGTGCCGCTTGGAGACTGTTCCCAGCCGCGGGCGGCTTCGCGCAGCGCCTGAACTTCGGACGCTTCCGCCAAGCCGCAAGCGGCTGGACCAGACAGCGAGGCGACGGGGCATGAACGACTGGAGCGAGGCGGAACATCACGCCCAGCGCGGCCGCCGGCTGTATGAAGCCGGCCAGTGGGACCGTGCCCTCGACGAGCTGCGCCTGGCCGTGCAGCGCAACCCCTACCAGGCCGACTGGCACTTCGGCATGGGCCTGATCCTCGACGCGCTGGGCCGCCACCGTGAAGCCGCGCAGGCTTTCGAGCAGGCGATCGACCTGCGCGGCGAGGACGCCGAGACGCTCGTGCACCTGGGCGTGGACCTGATGTACAGCGGGCGCAACCGGCGCGCGGTGGACGTGTTGCGGCGCGTGGGCGAGATCGAGCCGGCGTGCGAGGCCAGCTATTGCTATCGCATCGCCGCACACGCGCGCCTCGGTGAGCACGAGCAGGCGGAGATGATGTTCTACCTGGCGCGGCAGGTGGTCGATGAATGTCCGCGCTGCTACGACCACATCGCCGACAGCCTCGCGCAGCGCGGCCACCTGGAGCGCGCGATCTGGTGCTGGCAGCAGACGCTGCGCTTGCAGCGCACCGCGCTGGACGTGCATCGCAAGCTCGCCGACGCGCACTGGCGGCTGGGCCGGCACGAGCGCGCCCGGCGCGAGCTGCTGGCGTTCCTGCGCTTCCGCCCGCGCGACGTGTCCGCGCTGATCCAGCTCGGCCGACTGCTCGCGTCCATGCAGCGCCATGCCGAGGCGTCCGAGCGCTTCAACCAGGTGCTCACGCTCGAACCGGGCTGCGCCGAGGCGCACCATCGCCTGGGTGAGCTGGCGCTGAAGATCGGCCATCTCGACGCGGCGGTGGATCGGCTGCGCCGCGCCGAGCAGTTGCAACCGAACCGCCCCGGCCTGAACCGCCTGCTCGCCGAGATCGCGCGGCGGCGCGGGCGCATCGCCACGTGTCGCGACCTGCTGCTGCAGGAATGTGCCCGGCAGCAGGACGAGCCGCGGCACGTGCTCGAGCTGGCGCGCGCCATGATCGAGGTGGACATGTCCGACGATGCGATCGCGCTGCTCACGCCGCACCTGATGGGCGATGCCGCGCCCGCGCTCGATGAGCCGGCGGACCGGGCGACGGGGCTGATCTACCGCGCGGTGGCGCACCTGATCGCGGGGCGGTTGGCTGAGGGCATCCGCGACTGCCGCGCGAGCCTGCGCGACGCGCCCGGGCACCCGGCGGCGCTGCAGAACCTGGTGCTGGCGAACCTCGAGGCCGGCCGTTGGCGCCGCGCCGCGGTGTGGCTGCGCCGGGCCTGGCGGCAGGGCACGTGGAACGCAAACCTGCGCCGGCTGTGGTGGCGCACCTGGCGCCGGCGGCTGGCGAACTGGTCGCGCGCGACACTGTGACGAAACCCTCTCCCCCCGGGAGAGGGTGCCGAGCAAACGTAGCGACATTCGCGTGGGAACGCCCAACGAGGCGGGTGAGGGGATCAGCACCCACCGGGCGTGTGTTGCGCGAGGCAGACGCATGGTTGACACACATCCCCTCACCCCTCCCTCTCCCGGCGGGAGAGGGTGCTGACCTTCCGGTGAAACACACCGTCACCGGCGATTTTCAGCGTCAGCCATTCGACACGGCGCGCGGGGCGATTACCATTGCCGAACCATGATCGACCTCAAGGACCTGCGCGCGAATCCGGACAAGTATCGCAAGGGCGCTGCCGACAAGGCCGTCGACGTCGACATCGACGCGCTGCTCGCGCTCGATGCCGAGCTGCGCGACGTGCAGACCAAGCAACAGGAGCTCACCGCCGAGAAGAACCGCATCGGCAAGGAGATCGGCCAGCTTGCCGGCAAGATCAAGAAGGCGAGCGGCGACGAAAAGGCGCAACTGCAGGAGCAGATGCAGCAGCTCCAGCAGCGTCCGAACGCGATCAAGCAGGAGGAAGCGCAGCTCGCGGAAGAGGTGCGCCAGCTCGAAGCGCAGCGCCATGACCTTGCCGTGCGCGTGCCGCAGCCCGCGGCCGCCGATGCCCCCGTCGGCAAGGATGAAAGCGAGAACGTCGAGATTCGCCGATGGAATCCCGAGGGGTTCGATCCGGAAAAACCGTTCGCCGACAACCGCGGCTTCACGCCGCGCAGCCACATCGAGCTGGGCGCGCAGCTCGGCCTGTTCGACATCGAGCGCGGCGTGAAGATGGCCGGCACGCGCAGCTACGTGCTCACGCGCGACGGCATGCTGCTGCACCAGGCGGTGCTGCGGGTCGCGTTCGACTTCATGATCCACGAGCACAGCTTCACGCCCGTCTCCGTGCCCGTGCTCGTGCGCGACCAGATGATGTACGGCACCGGCTTCTTTCCGGCCGACCGCGAGAACATCTACGAACTGAAAGAGTCGGAGCGCGGCGGTGGACACGACCTTTATCTGACCGGCACGGGCGAAGTCGGCCTGATGGGTTATCACGCCGACGAAATCCTCGACGTTGATTCGCTGCCGCGCTGTTACACGACGATGTCCACTTGCTTCCGGCGCGAAGCGGGCGCGGCCGGCAAGGACACCGCCGGGCTGTATCGCATTCACCAGTTCGACAAGGTCGAGCAGGTCGTGCTCTGCCGCGCCGACGCCGACACATCACGCCAGTGGCACGGCCGCATGATCGGCTTTGTCGAACAATTGCTGCAACGCCTCGAACTGCCGCACCGGTTGCTGCAAATCTGCACCGGCGACCTGGGGCCGGCCAAGGTGAACCAGGTCGACGTCGAGTGCTGGATGCCCTCGCGCGGCGACGGCGGCGATTACGGCGAAACGCATTCCGCCTCGGAGCTTCACGACTATCAGTGTCGCCGGCTGAACATCCGCTATCGCGATGCGGAGTCGAAGCAGAACGTCGTCTGCTACTCGCTGAACAACACGGTCATCGCGAGCCCGCGCATTCTGATTCCGATTCTCGAGATGTATCAGAACGAAGACGGCAGCGTGACGGTGCCCGAAGCGCTGCGGCCGCACATGGGTGGGCGCGAGCGCATCGAGGCGCGGTGAAGATTGCAGGCGAGGTTGTGCGCGCGAAAGACGTCCTGACGCCCCCATCCAAGCGTCGCGGCTTCGCTCTCAACCCCCCTCCCTTGAGGGAGGGGTTAGGGGAGGGTGAAGCGCCCAGTGACCATGAACGCCGATGCGCGTGAGGATGATGCAAGGTGTTCGTGCGCCTCACCCTCCCCCTGCCCCTCCCTCAAGGGAGGGGGGTTGACTGCGTTTGTACGCACGACGCTTGGACTGAACGCGCTATGGCTGCGGGTGATAACTCGCCGTTAACAGCAGCGCGCGCCGCGGCGCCGGGCGAGGCTCGCGAGCAGAAGCAGCGCCAGCAGGGCACCGCTGGTCGGCTCAGGCACGGCGTGCCAGGCGAGGCCGAAGGTTTCGTCGGTGGCGCCGGTGAAGTTCCACAGGTCGCTGGTGTGGCTGACGCTCAGGCCGTAGTAGCCATCGTCGGGCAGGGCGAAGTGCAGGTGCTCGACGACGTTGTAGAGACTCTCGGAGCGCGCGACGGTTTCGATCAGGCTCATGTCGGCCGGGTCGTAACGGAACACGTCGAGGTCGAGGTTGGCGAGGCGCTCGTCGGCGGTGCCCTCGAGATCGAGGTTGCCCTCGGTGCGGTCGGCGAACCAGGTGAGCGTGGCGGTGAAGTCAGCGCCGGCGCCGAGTGCCTGGTCAATGAAATATTGGGTCACGCTGTTGTTGGCGACCTTGCCGAAGTCCCAGCCGACGCGGTGCACGTTGCCGCCACCGGTGCCGGGCGCATCGGTGGTGCCGGCAGCGCCGCCGTGGCTTTGGCTGATGAACTGGTCGAACGCCTGGGACAGGTCCATGCGTCCGGTGCCGGTGGCCCAGTCCATGGACTGGTCGGTGACGATCGTGCCGGACTGTAGCGTTTGGCCGTTGTCCCAACCGGGCAGTTTTTCGGCGCTGTTGAGCAGCGCCGCCTTGACCACGCGGCCGTCGATCGCGCGGTTCGGCTCGCCGGTGTACTGGCCGGCGTACAGGTCCTTGCCCGCATCGACCAAGAGTGATGCGCCGCCGGCGACCAGCGGCGCGGCGAAGCTGGTGCCGTCGGCGGCGGCGTATCCGGCGCTGCCGAGAGGAATGTAGGCAAACTCGATGTCCACACCCGGCGCGGCAATGTCCACCACCGCGCGCACCTCCGAGATCGTGGTGTCCGTGCCGGCGTGGTAGAAATCGTTCGGCCCACGGCTGGAAAAGGCCGCCACACTCTCGTACGGAGGCGAATCCGTCGGACTGGTCAGCGCCGCCACACCGATGGTGTTGTAACCCGACGCCGGCCCGCTCACCGTGTTGGTGCCCAGTTCACCGTCATTGCCCGCGGCGAACACGCCCACGATCTCGCTGTCGTAGACCATCGCGTCGATGCCGACCGTCCACCGGTACGTGCCGATCTGGTCAGCGGGCTCTTCATCGGCAGTGATGCCCCAACTGCTGTTGAACACGTCGGCGACGTCGTTGCTGGCGCCCACACCGCTGCGCAGGATCGTGTCGTAGACGGTGCCGATGGCGCGATGCTGTTTGTTGGATGAATTGGTTTGGAAGGCGCCGGACCATAGCTCGGCCCCGTGACCGATGCCCCAGCGGTGCACTTGATTCGGGTACGCGCTGGTACCGCGCCCGCCCAGCAGATGCGCGACGCCCGTCGCGTGGTATCCCGTGTTGTTGCTGCCGCCGTCGCCGGTGATGAACTGCGTGACGTGCGTGCTGCCGCGAAAGACCTCGTGGTTGATGTCGAGGTGGTTGAGCTCGATGTTCGCCTGGGTGGTGCGCGTGCCGGTGTAGCCGGCGTCATAGAAGCGCTCCGCCCCGAGCAGTTGATTGAGGTTGATGCTGTTCGTGTTGCTCTCGACCGCCCCGGCGGGCGCGGCGAACGTGCCGAGCCAGGCCAGCGCGATCAAAAGCAAGACGGTTCGACCGGCCGCGCTGCGCAGTCGCGACCGAACACCTGGCATGTTGGCGATGGGTGACATGATGGTGCGGCTCTCCATGGGCGACTGGTCGACGACAATTTCATCACGAAACGGCACACGGACCGGCCGGCTGCCGTGAACGCCAGGGGGAAAGGACCGAAGCCAGCGCTCCCTCCTCCCGGAAGGGGCGGCTGATGCCACGATGCGAGTATACCGGCGGAGGTCGTTTCGACCAAGGTTGTCGGGCGTCGCGTCGGGGAGAGACTGACCCTGAGCGACTGTCCCATAGCCGGGCCCCAGCGCGGTCCCGGCCGGGCGCCCGCATGCCCTGTCGACGCCGCACGGTGCTCGGGCACGCGGCGGGGCGCCCGTTGGGCTCCGGCTATGTATCGCACTGCATCGTTGACGATCCAGCACCACCTCACCACGAATGGTTTGACCGCGCGCCACACCCGCGATATTTTCAATCCTGCGGCGGCGCCCCGCCCCGCGACGTGTTCAATGCGATTGGCCCGCTGACATCCGTAGCGGCAAGGTCAGCACCTCACGGGCCCCAATCCCGACCATCACTCGAAATACCGAGCGGTCACGGAACCAGTTTCAGGTTCCAGGTTTCAAGTTTCAAGTTGGTTGGCGGCTTCGCCGCCGTCTCCGCAAACTTGGAACTTGAAACGTGGAACTTGAAACTTCGAGGAGGTTTGTATGGCTGCTGGAGGTTTCCCGCTGGAGCCGCGCGATGTGGAACAGGTGCAGACGAAGTATCGGCGCATCGCGACGAAGATGCCCGTGCCTGAGTCGCTGCCGATCATCGAGCAGTTGCGCAAGTACGAGCCGTGGTCGATGAGCGGGCAGCCACCGGTGGTGTGGGACCGCGCGGAAGGTTTTCAGGTGCACGATGCGTGGGGCAACACCTGGCTCGACTGGTCCAGTGGCGTGCTCGTGACCAACGCGGGCCATGCGCATCCCGAGGTGCGCAAAGCCACGGCGGCGCAGATCGACAAGCCGCTGATGCACAACTACTGCTTCCCGACGCAGATTCGCGCGGAACTGGTCAAAGAACTGGTCGAATCCACGCCCGCAACACTCGAAAAAGCGTTCCTGCTCACCACCGGCTCGGAGACGACCGAGTGCGCGATCAAGCTGATGCGCACGCATGGGCAGTCGGTCGGCGGCAAGCGCAAGATCGGCATCGTCGGTTTTGTGAATGGATTTCATGGCCGCACGATGGGCGCGCAGATGGCCGGCGGCGTGCAGGCCGCGAAGGAGTGGATGGTCAACCTCGACCCGTCCATGGTGCAGGTGCCATATCCCGACGGCTTCCGCCAGCAAGACACGAGCTTCGACGTCTTTCTCGATTCCCTGAAAAAACAAGGCTTCGAGCCTGCGGACATCGCCGGCGTCATCGTTGAAACCTATCAGGGCGGCAACGCGCAGCTCGCGCCGAACCAGTACATGCAGAAGCTGCGCGCCTGGTGCGATGAGCACGACATCCTGCTCACCTTCGACGAAGTGCAGGCCGGCTTCGGGCGCACCGGCAAGATGTTCTGCTACGAGCACTACGGCGTCGACGCGGACCTGGTCTGCTGCGGCAAGGGCATCTCCAGCGGCATGCCGCTCGGCGCGGTGCTCGGCCGCGCGAAGCTGCTCGATCAGTATCCGCCCGGCTCGATGACCAGCACGCACACCGGCAACCCCGTCTGCTGCGCCGCCGCGCTGGCGAGCCTGCACGCGATCAAGAACGAGAAGATGATCAACAACGCCGCGAAGCTCGGCCAGATCCTCGACACCGAACTGAAGCGCATCGGCCAGCGCTTCGGCCCGGCGATGGGCCAGCCCGTCGCCACGGGTCTGGTCGGTTCGATTCAAGTGGTCAAGCCCGGCACCACCGACCCCGACGGCGACCTCGCCACCGACATCGTCCGCCGCTGCGTCGACGCCGGCCTGCTCATGTTCGCCCCCGTCGGCGTCGGCGGCGCCACCGTCAAGATCGCCCCGCCCCTGTGCACCCCCGAGGACGCGTTGCGCGAAGGCATCGAAGTCCTCGAAACCGCCATCGAGCAGGCGACGAGCGCAGCACCGCAGGCCACGGCATCGTGAAAAGAATTGAGCCACAGATGAACACAGATAAACACAGATAAGAAGAGAGAAGTCAGAAGACAGGAGAACAGAATACGAAGCGACGCGACTTGTCGCGCTTCTCTTTTTACTCTTATCCGTGTTCATCTGTGTTCATCTGTGGCTAAAAAACAAAAGCCCGAAGACCATGCCTCAACAAACCTCCATCGACGTGACCTCCATCGGCGGCGGCATGATCATGCACGATCAGATTCTGCCGTCGCTGCTGCACCTTCAGCGCATCGGCGAAGTCGGCCGCATCCAGGTGTGCGCCACCAGCTCGGCGCGCATTCGCGACCTCTACAACGAGCGCTTCGAGCAGGCGTTTCCCGGCCACACGTTCGAGGCGTATCCCGATCGCTCGGAAGATCCATCGAAGCGCTTCGGTGATCTCTACAAGGAAGTGATCCCGAAGATGGCGCCGCGCCAGCTCGTGGTCGTCGCCACGCCGGACCATCTGCATTACGAGCAGGTGCGCTATGCGCTGGAGCACGATCAGCACGTCTTGTGCGTCAAGCCGTTGGTGCTCAAGCACGAGCACGCGGAGGAGCTGGCGGCGCTGGCGCACGAGCGCGGCTTGTTTCTTGGTGTCGAGTACCACAAGCGCTTCGACCGGCGCAACCTCGAAGCGCGCCAGCGCTACCGGGCCGGCGAGTTCGGCGAATTCCGCATCGGTGAAGCGAAGCTGCTCGAACCCTGGAGCTACCGCCACAGCAACTTCCAGAACTGGTTCACCTGCGACAACACCGACCCGTTCACCTACATCGGCTGCCACTACGTCGACCTGGTCACCTTCATCACCGGCCTGCGCCCCACCGGCGTCGCGCTGCGCGGCGTCAAAGGCAAATTCCCCAACGGCAATGAAGCCTACATGTGGTCCCACGCGCACGTCGAGTTTGAAAACGGCGCCACCCTCGGCGTCCTCAACGGCCTCGGCTATCCCGACAAAGGCGCCGGCACCAACGACCAGGCCATGACCCTCTACGGCGAAGGCACCGGCGCGCACTCGGACTGCGGCACCATCCTCAAGCACAACGACCAGTTCCGCTCCGTCTCCCACGGCTACGTCGACGACGAAGCGCACCCCGTGCCCTTCCGCTTCATCAACCCCGACTACATGCGCCTCATCCCCTACGACGGCGACGGCCTCAAGCCCGTCGGCTACGGCTACGAATCGATCGAAGCCAACGTGCGCGCCGCGATCAACGTCAACGCCGCCTGCGCCGATTCACCCGAAACCGAAGCGCTGCCGCGCCGCCAAAGCGCGCTCGACGCCATCGACAGCCGCGGCATCATCGCCACCGCCGCCAACAGCCGCGTCAACGAGCTGGTCATGGAAGCCGGCCGGCTGTCGATCACCAACGGCAGCCGCTTCGTGCGCATCCACCACGATGCGTCGCCGCGCGTTGAACTCACCTGATCCCTCGCCCCGCGAGCCGGGCCGTCCCCGGCCCGGACAGCTTGAAGACCAGTGA
>JBMCXL010000048.1:0-12248 GCA_048621015.1 Phycisphaeraceae bacterium | reverse complement strand
ATAGTTACACGAAAGATCGACCAGCGACAAGATTTAGCTGCAATGAAACACTAGATCCACATCACCGCCGGGAGCGCGAACGTTTCCCGCCGCCGCGCGGTTCCTGCCCGTGATGGTGCGAGCGAAACACGAGCTTGATCGGCACCTCGCTGAACGGCAGGTGATCGCGGAAGCGGTTGAGGATGAACCGCTCGTAACCCGGATCGAACAGCTCCGGATCGTTGACGAACAGTGCGATCGTCGGCGGATGCGTCTCAAGCTGCGTGCCGTAGAAGATGCGCCCCGGCTTGCCGCCTTTGCTGCGCGGGCCGCGCTCGGCGGAGAGCGCCTCGATCACCTCGTTCAACTGCGCCGTCGCCACGCGCTCGCCCGCCTGCTCGTGCAGATGCCGCACGGTATCGAGCAGTTCGTCGATTCCTTCGCGCTGCTCGGCGCTGATGAACGCGATCGGCGCGAAGCGCAGCCCTTGCAGCGCCTTGTCCAGGTACTCGGCATACTCCTCCTCGGTGTGCTCGCTTTCCGCCAGATCCCACTTGTTCACCACGATAATCGCCGGCTTGTGATGCTCCAGGATCTCGTTCGTGAGCTTGCGGTCGACCTGGCTCACCGGCACGGCCGCGTCGATCATCAACAGCACAACGTCGGCGCGCCGGATTGAGCGAAGCGCGCGGTGGTGCGAGTAATAGTCGATGTCGCCCTCGAAGCTCTTGCGCTTGCGCGCCCCGGCGGTGTCGATCGCCGTGAACACCTGCCCGTCATGCTCGAAGCGGACGTCGACCGAGTCGCGCGTTGTGCCGGCCTGCTCGCTCACGATCACGCGCGCGCCGCCCGCCAGCGTGTTGACCAGCGTGCTCTTGCCCGCGTTGCGCTTGCCGACGATCGCCAGCTCGATGCCGCGCGCCGGCTCACTCTCACCGGTCGCGCCTTCGAAACGCGAGAAATCCAGCGCCCCGCGAACGCGCTCGAACAGCTCGTACTGGTTGTTCCGCGTCGTCGCCGACAGCATCGCCGGTTCGCCGAAGCCCAGTGACATCGCCTCGTACGCCGCCGGCTCGTGCGAGGCGTCGTCCACCTTGTTCGCCACCAGCAGCACCGGCGCCGCTCCCTTCCCGCGGCTGCGCAGCACCTGCGCCACGCGCTCGTCCAGCGGTGTTACGCCCGCCTGGGCATCGACCACGAACAGGACCAGATCGGCCGTGCGCACCGCTTCACGGATCTGCGCCTCGACCTGCTCGGTCAGGTTCTGCGCGTCCTCGATACCGTAGCCGCCCGTGTCGATCAGCTCGGCGTAGTGCTCGGGGTTGTCGGGATCGTCCGACGGGATCGTGACCAGCGCGCCGATGCGATCGCGCGTCACGCCGGCGACCGCATCGACGATGCTGATGCGCCGGCCCGCGAGCATGTTCAGCAGGCTCGACTTGCCGACGTTCGGCCGGCCCACGATGGCGATTCTGGGAAGCATGAAAGTTCCACGGAATATGGGTTGATCTCAAGACGCCGCCGCGGAGCGGTCGCTCACGCGCCGCTCCCACAGCTCCACCGCCTCGGGCCGGCGCACATACATCGGCTCCAGCGTGAACGGGTCGCTGTATGCGCCGCGCTGCGCCAGCGCGCGACCCACGTGCCACACGTTCTCCGCGCGCGGCCGCGCCGCTTCAGGAGGCAGCACCGTCACCTGTTCGTCCATGTCCGCCGGCAACTCCGGCAGCATCTCACCCAGCAGCGCCACCGGCCGCGGCGCTTCGCACAGCAGCGCGGCCACCGTTCGCAGCGCCGGCCGCGTTACGGGATGAACATCTTCCCCTTGGCGCCGGTACACGCCGCAATACACTTCGTCGCGCTTCAGGTTCAGGCACACAGCCACGTGCTCGTGCGCCGGGTCCGCCTGCCGCGCCACCACCTCCAACGTCGGTACGCCCACGACCTTCACACCGCGCGCCAGCGCCAGCATCTTCACCGCCGCCACCGCCACGCGCAACCCGGTGAACGAGCCCGGCCCCAGCGAGATGTAAACCTCGTCCAGCCCCGTCGGCGTTACACCATGAGCGCGGCAAAGCCGATCGATGCCCGGTACCAGCCCGACGTTGTGACGCCGCTGCACTGGCAGATCGATGACTTCCAGCAACGCTTCGCCGCGCCCCAGCGCGAGCGTGCCCTGTCGGCTGGTGGTTTCGATTGCGAGGTTGTATTGGCTCGGCGCCATCGGCGCATTGTAGTGCTCCGCCGCCAATCCGACAGCGTCGCCTCGCTTGAAGCCGGACCTGAGTGCAGCGAAGGTCCGGATGGTGGGGCAGCGCTATGGAAACGGGCGATCCGGACGTGCTGGTGCGTCAGATTGATTCGGCGGAGGTGTGGCTGACGCTCTGGCGCGGTGCCTTGAGCTGCACGGCGATGTGCGGGTTGGCGCCGAGCTGCTGGGCCTGCGTGCCGTGAAGCTGCACGCTGCCGCGCGGGATCGCGCTCGGCCAGATGCGCCCTTCGCATCGGCCCGCCTCGCTGACCAGCGCCACGCGGTCGCCCCGCTTCAGGTGCATTGCGGAGACGTCGTCGGCGTTGAGCAGGATCGCATCCGATGGCGCCTGGGCGTCCGGGGGCGCTTGCGGATCGTCCGGCACCGCGCGGGCGTCGAACCAACCGCGCTTCCGCTGGGGCTTCGGGAGGGCGGAAGCGAGGAAGCGCGCCCGGCCGGTCGGCGTGGGAAAGCGCCATTCCTCGCACAACCGTCGGCCGCGCGACTGGAACGCATCGCCGACGTTCTGGAGGTACTGGATGCCGTGATACTCCGGCAGGATGCGCGCGATCTCCTCGCGAATCGCATCGCCGGTGGTGCATTCGAGATCGACCGCGCGCTTGGCATCGACCGTCGCGGCCACCTGGAGGAAGATGCGCCAATGCGAGTGCGTCTCGCCCACCTCGCGCGGGATCTCGGGGCTGAACATGACGCGCCGCTCGGCGGAGGTCTGCGTGGCGCCTTCTTTCTGTTCGTAAATCGTCTTGGCCGGCAGCAGCAACACTTCGCCGTCATCGCGCTTGGGCTCGATGAACATCTGTTCGGTGAGCATCGTGTCCTGGTGGATGCGCAGCGGCAGCCGCTCCATCGCGTGGCGCACGTACTCGGGGTCGGGCTCGGCGGCGAGGAAGTTGCCGCCGGTGCAGTAGAGCATCGACAGCTCGTCGCGCCTGGCCGCCTCGACCATGTCCGCCGCGCTCATGCCGGGCGTCCGGGGCACCTGGAACCCCCAGTGGGTGGAGAGCTCTTCGAGGTTCGCGGCGGTCAGCGGCCGATCCCCCGGCAGGCCGTTGGCATACGCGCCCATGTCCGCGGCACCGAGGAGGTTCGTGTGCGCCGGCATCGGCAGCAGGCCGCACCCGGTTCGGCCGAGGTAGCCCTTGCTCAGCGCCAGGTTCACAATCATCTGCGCCGCAGCGACGTTCAGCTCCTGCTGCGGCGATCCGAGGGGCCAGACGAACACCGCGCGTTTTGCCTTGTGCAGCAGCTCGGCGAATTCGGCCATCGCGGCGCGCTCGATGCCGGCCTCCTCTTCGATGGCGGACCAGTCCATCGCCAGCAGTTCCTGCTTGAGCGCGTCGAAGCCGTCGGTATGCGTGTCGATGAAGTTGGCGTCGCACCAGTCCTGCTCGATCATGACGCGCACGACGCCCTGGAGGAACGCGGCGGTCGCCTCGGGCGTGACGGGGAACCAGTAGTCGGTCATCTTGCTGCCGAACAGGGCGGAGCGCGTGCGCGACGGCACCCAGTAGCGGTACATGTCGCGCTCGAGCTCCGGGCAGACCATGACGGTGCGCGCCCCGCTCCGGCGTGCCCCGAGCAGGTAGTTGGTCATCACCGGCTGATCGGTGGCGGGGCGGCTGTTGAAGAACACGACCAGGTCGCTGTCCCACATGTCGCTGTAGCTGCAGGTGGCGCTGGCGACGCCCAGCGCGTGGCGCATCGCCGCGCGCCCCGGGCCGAAGGCGAGTCGGCCGGCGGTGTCGATGTTGTTGGTGCCGAAGAAGCGGGCGACTTTCTGGGCCAGGTAATACGCCTCGTTGCTCAGGCCGCGCCCGCCGAGGAAAAAGGCCAGTCGCTGCGGTTCGGTCTCGCGGACCTGGTCGGCAATGCGCTGGTAGGCGTCTTCCCAACTGATGCGCGTGAACCCCGGCTCGCCGCGCCGCCGGCGCATCGGGTACGCCAGCCGGCCGAGGCGCAGCAGCTCCTCGTTGGTCATCAGGCTGATGTCCGAGACGCCGTGGAGGAACTTGTGGTTGAGCGGCTCGATGGTGTTCAGGCGCAGCATGTGCATCCGCTTCATGCAGATGTGCGGCTCGCCGATGGTCCAGTCGTGGAAGCCCGCCACGCCCAGGGCGCAACTGTCGCAGATCCCCCGCCGCAGCACCTTCAGGGCGTAGCGCAGGTTGTCGCGGTTCTGCGAAAGGGCGTTCAGGGCCTCCCGGTAATGCTTGGGCTTGTCCTCATTGCCCAGGCCAAGGGGGCTGAGCGCCTGTAAGCGGGTGCGCCAGGGTTGCTTGAGACGATGGGACATGGACATGCGGCGCAAAATGTGGAAAGACAACTCACAACACGACTAAGAGAAAAGCACGGCCGAGATCGGCAACCGATTATAACCACTGGCCGCCCGGGGGGCACATGGCCGTCTGCGTCCCCGGCCGATCGCGGGTCGGGTCGGAACGGTCAGCGCGGGGCGGTGGGGCGGCCGGCCCCCATGATGGCGAAGTGAGTTATTGATGCTTGCCATCGCCGACGCGCGGCCGCGGGGGGCACGAATCCATCGAGGCGTGACGCTCGCTGCGGCAGCAGGGCTCTGCTACGATAACTTGCTTCACCCGTTCCCCCCTCAGGAGTTTTCGATGCCCAATCTCGCCACCGTGCTGAAAGAGGAGATTCGCCGCCTCGCCCGCAAGGAAGTTCGCCAGGAACTCGAGCAGACGCGCAAGCTCACCGCCCAGCACCGCCGCGACATCGCCGACCTCAAGCGCCAGGTGCAGGCCCAGGCACGCACCATCGCCTTTCTCCAGCAGCGCGAGAAGCAGCGCCTCCAGACCCGGCCCACCGAGAAGCTGGCCGAGAATGCCCGCTTCTCGCCCGCCCGCCTGCGGAGCCACCGCGAGCGGCTCGGCCTGTCGGCGGGCGACTACGCGAAGCTGGTGGGCGTCTCATCGCAGTCGATCTACCTGTGGGAGCAGGGCAAGTCGCGCCCGCGCGCCGCGCAGCTCGCCTCCCTCGTGGCCGTCCGCGGCATCGGCAAGCGCGAGGCGCAGCGCCGTCTCGAAATGCTCGACGGCAACAGCTGATCGCGGGGGAAGCGTTTTATTTAGCCACAGATGAACACAGATAGACACAGATAAAGAGACCGCGGAGGACGCGAAGGCGCGAAGGGCGCGCAGATTAAGAATTCGTATTTTCTTCTTTGCGTTCTTCGCGCCTTCGCGAGCTTCGCGATTCATGCAAAATCATCTGTGTTTATCGGTGTTCATCCGTGGCTTAAGTTGATTCTCTTTCGCCGAGCCATTTATGCAGGTCATCGGCTGCCAGCTTGATATTCAGTGGGAAGACAAGTCGGCAAACCATGAGCGTGTGCGCCGGTTGTTGGCGGATGTGCAGGTGCAGCCGGGCGCGCTGATTGTGTTGCCGGAGATGTTCGCCACCGGTTACTCGATGAACGTGCAGGTCGTCCACGAGGGCGGGGCGCGGCCGACGGAGCGGTTCTGCGCGGCGCTGGCGGTGGAGCACGGTGCGTATGTGCTCGCGGGAGCCGTGTCACCGGACCGCGCGGGGTGGGGGCGCAATGAGGCGGTGGCGTTTGATCCGAGTGGCGAGCTGGTTGCGCGCTATGCGAAGATGCATCCGATGACGGTCGCGGGCGAGGCGGAGCATTACCTGCCGGGGACGGAGGTGGTCACATTTGCGTGCGGTGAGTTCGTGGTGTCGCCGTTCGTCTGTTACGACCTGCGTTTTCCCGAGATCTTCCGCATGGCGGCAACGCGCGGCGCGCACGTGATGCCGGTGATCGCCAACTGGCCGGCGGTGCGCATCGCGCACTGGCGGACGCTGCTGGCGGCGCGGGCGATCGAGAACCAGGCGTATGTCATTGGCGTCAACCGCACCGGTGACAGCCCGGAGATGGCCTACAACGGCCGGTCGGTCGTCATCGATCCGCGCGGCGAGACGATCGCGGAAGCCGGCGAAGGCGAGACCGCGCTCGTGGCCGACATCGAGCTCGAACCGCTGCTGGAATACCGCGCGAAGTTTCCCGCGCTGGCGGACCGGCGGGTGTGAGCATCGTCTGCGGCGTTCAAGTCCTGTCCGCGTACGGGAAGTCGGTGGACCATTTTGCCTGTGACAGGTCGGCCAGCGCCTGCGCGATGTGCTCGGCGCGGCTGTCCAGCAGCGCCTTGCCCTTTTCCGCCGTCGAGGCGCCCAGCTCGCCGCCGCCGGAGCGCGGCATGTAGCGGTGCCACGGCCGCACGAAATGCACCGGCAGCTCGCGCAGCGCCGCAACGTCGGGGCCGTGCATCGGCAGCGACGTGAGTTTCTCCTCCCGCACCAGTTCCGGCTGCAGGTGCATCATCAGCGACGTCTCGCTTTCGCCGGCATGGTCGGAGGCATGCTCGATCTTCGCCGCCGCTTCGGGCGATTCCATCTCGAAGCCGTTGATCATGCAGACGAACGCGCGCTCGCCCTGTTCGGTCGGTTTCTGCCGGTCGACGTGCTCGCGCAGCACGGCCCGGAGCGTGTCGGTGTTGCCGCCGTGGCTATTGAGGAGCACGATCTTGCGAATGCCATCCTCCTCCAGCGCCTCGATGACGTCCAGCACCAGGAGCATCAGCGTGCGCACGCGCATGCGGCAGGCGAACGGGAACTGCTTGAAGTTGACGTTGTTGCCCACGGGAATCGTCGGATACATCAGCACGCGCGCGCCGCGCTCGTTGGCGCGCACCACGGCGTGTCGGCAGATGGCGTCGCCCGAAAAGAAGTCGGTGCCGTAGGGCAGGTGCGGCCCGTGCGGCTCGGTCGAGGCGATGCACACGATCGCGACCTGCGGATCGAACGCGCGCACCTGCTCGATCGTCATTTCCTGCAGAATGCCGTTGGCCATGAAATGCTCCGGGAACGTTGCTACTCAGCCGTTAACAAGTGTGGTGCATCGTACATCGAGATCGAGCTGCGCGCAAAAGAGAAGCCCACGGCGTCAACCGTGGGCTTCCAGTGCGGCGGCGTCCGCACGGCCCCCCTCACAGCATCGGCGTCTACGCGTCGTCGCTCACCGGCTCCTTGTCGGCGACGTGGATGAGGAAGTCCGGCTCGTCGACGCGATACGTTTCCTGGAAATCGCCGTAGGTCTTCACGCGCTGGAACCCCGCTTCAAAGAGCAGCCGGCGCGTGTACGCGCGGCGCAGCGGATACATGTTCAGGTAATAGGTCGAGTCGTCGGGGAACTGGTATTTGAACCAGGCAAGGCCATCGTCGATGTGCTCGGGCTCGACGCTCACATCCTCGCCGCAGTAGTAGTACTGGTGCCTGGTGTCGAAGCCGTGGTCGAGGATCGCGTCGTAGTTGCGCTGATCCAGCACCAGCACGCCATCATGCTCGAGGATGGCGTAGAACTCGGCCAGCGCTTTGCGCCGGTCGCGCTCGGCGAACAGGTGCGTGAAGCTGTTGCCCAGACAGATAACCGCGTCGAACTTGCCGGTCACGTTGGCGGTGAGCCAGCGCCAGTCGGCCTGGACGGTGCGCAGGATGTGGCCGCGCTGCTTGCCGTTCTCGAACGCCTTTTCAAGCATCTGCTCGCTGCCGTCGGCGCTGACCACCTCGAAGCCGGCTTCGAGCAGGCGCACCGAGTGAAAGCCCGTGCCGGCCGCGGCGTCGAGCACGCGCTTCGCGCCGCGCTGGCGCAGCAGCTCGATGAAGAAGTCGCCCTCGGTACGCGCCCGTTTCTCCCAGTCGATCAGTTCGTCCCACTTCTCGACGAAGCTGTGGACGTACTCGGCGGTGTAGTGGTCGGTGTCGCGGACCTCGATCGGATGTCGGTCGTAGGCTTGCGTGTTCGTCAGGATCATGCGATCGCTCTCCTTTTCCCCGCTCGTGCCAGCGAAAGAAACGGTTGAGCAGGCCCGCTCGCGCGAGCCTGACGAGATGAGTCCGTTCGCCGATTGGTGTGTCGGCACTTCGACGTCGAGAGGCCGTCCGCCTTCCTGACCGCCTCCCTCCCGGGGCGGCGGGGAACGCGCCGCGAGGTGAACGACACCGGCTCGACGTCACCGACGTTGCATCCGCTTCGGCCGACACGCGCGCCGGTTCACGATCCTCCAGACGTGACCGGCCAGACCCACCAGGGACGTGCCGTCCGAGAGGCTCAGCACCGGCCGCAGGCGGAGAATCCGCTTCGCCGCACCGGTCGCTGATGGAGCCGCTGCCGAGGTCCGCTCACTTCGCCTGGGAAGTGCACGGAGGCCCGGCTCGCAACTTTCCCTTTTACCCAGCGCCCCCGCTCGCTACAAGAGGCCACCGCCAAATTCCCCCTGTGCCGGGAAGCACGCTCTTCGGGCGACTCCGCGCCCGAGCCGACCGCCCGCGCAATAACCAGCCACCGAAACGTGATTTAACATACGCGGCGTCAGCCATGCCCCACCAGGTCTTCGTTTACGGCACGTTAAAGCGCGGCCACTCGCGGGCGTCATTGCTGTGCGGCCAGCGGCTCCTGGGCCCGGCGTGGAGCGCGCCGCGGTATCGCCTGTTCAGCCTCGGGTCGTGGCCGGCGCTGGTGGAGGCGGAGCGGCCGGACGTCGAGGGGCCGGGCGTGTCAGTATATGGGGAGGTGTGGTCGGTCGATGCCGCGTGCCTGGCCCGGCTGGACTGGGAGGAGGACGTGGACGAGGGCCTGTACGAGCGCCGGTCGATCGAGCTACTGGCGTGGGACGTGCAGCGCTACGGGCCGGCGGAGGCGTATTTCTACTGCGGGAAAGTGCGCGGGCTGGGCGATTGTGGGACGTGCTGGTAACGGGATTGCCAATTGCCGATTGCCAACTGGCAAGGCCGGCGAAGCCGATATGCACCGCCTCTCCCCCGGCAGGAGCGGGTTTGGAGACAATCGGCGATCCTTTCACGCAGCGCTCAACGGCGCGACCACGGGATCGACCACGCGCTCGAAGTCGTCGTAGGCGATGCGCATCATCTGCGTATGCGTGCCGGCGTTGAAGACAATCTGCTCGTCGCCGCGCAGCGACTCGGAGACGAAGACCGGCATGTCGTAGAGATTGCCGAACGGCGGCATGGCGCCGACCTCGCAATCGGGAAAGGCGATTTTGTAATCGTCCTCGCTGGTGATGCACACCTCGCGCGCTCCGCTGGCGGCCTTGAGCTGATCGAGATCAAGCCATTCGCAGCCCGGCAGCACGACCATCGCCAGCCGGCCGTCCACCGCGACGATCACCGTCTTGGCCACGTCGCGCGGCGGCACCTTCGTGCGGTGCGCCAACTGGTAGCTGGTGTAGCAGGGCTCGTGCGTCATCGTCTCGTAAGGCACGTCGTGGGCGTCCAGCAGGGCTTGCAGGCGTTGAATGCACATGGACAGGGCTCCACCAGGTCGCCAACGGATTCGCTCATCCGGAGCGGTCGCGTCGACAACAGAATCCGCGCGGCCCGGGACACCGGCAGCCCGCTTCCGCAGGCCGCGCCGCGCATGGATTGACTTGCTTATCGCGCCGGTTGACTCGACGGGGCTCGCGCAAGCGGATCGAATCGTGCATCGAAGCGCACGAGCCGGCCGAAGCGGTCGCCGTGCTGCCACACGAACAGGCGCAAAGACTCGGGGGCCGTGGGACTGGCCAGTTGCGTTTCCCAGCGGCCGTCGCCGAGATCGATCATCGGCGTGCGCGTCGTGGACCAGTTGTTGAACGGACCGACCAGGTACACCGCCTGCGCTTCGGGGAGATGTGCACGCACGCACCGCAAATAAGGGTTCTGCACGACCATCAGCCACCTCCGATTTGCCAGCGCAGCGGCGACGAAGCGAATCAGCGCCAAGCATTGCGGCTTCGCCAGATCAAATCACCGACATGCGCACCGAATATGTCGCACCCACGGACGGATTCACGCTGAATCCACCATACCCACTCTTTCCAGCCTCACAAGCGGATTTTTATCGAAACCGCCCTCGGGAAAGTTCCTAGCTCCATGGTGACCGATGCACATCTTCAGGCGCCATCAGAGGTTGCCCATTGTGATCAGCGCTCCGCCCGTCGCGGGCCGCGCTGCAAATTCAGGGGGGTGTGGCATCACCGGCCCGGGCTTCCGCCGGATAAACGTCGTAGCGCACACCCCGGCCGCGGTGACGCGCCACCGGCGGTGTCTCGGACAGCGGTGCGGCGCGGGGCGCGCGCTTGACCACCACGCGCCGCTGCGCCGCGCGCCGCGCCAACGGCAACAGCCGCGCCGCGTCCTCGTCAGCGCCCACCAGGCGGCGCAGCAGGCGCATCGGCTTACGCTCCATTGTCTTGCGACCGGGTGGAAACATGGGATCGAGATAGACGACCTCGGGCGCTGCGTGCTCGCTTGTTTCGTGCGCGGCGAGTTGTTCCAGCAGCGCACCGCTGTCGGCCGTGACGATGCGCAGGCGCGGTGGCACCTCGGGCCGCTCGCGCCCCGCGCGCGTCACCGCCTCGCGCAGCAGCGCGGCGACGATCGGATGGCGCTCCACGGCGAGCACTTGACAGCCCATCGACGCGAGCAGCCACGCGTCCTCGCCGAGGCCGGCGGTGGCGTCCAGCACGAACGGCCGATGAGGGTCGCCCTTGCGCAGGCCGACGGCGCGCAGCAGCGGTTGGCGCAGGCTGCGTCCCGGGCCGGTGGTGGTGTCGATGTGACGAAGATCGAGGGTGAACGGTTTGCCCCCGGTCAGCTCCGGCGGGCCGCGCAGCGCATCAAGCGCGAGGCCGACAGGCGTGACCAGCAGCAGCAGATCGATCGGGTCGGGTGGCGCATCGACGTCGACCTGCGGTAGTTCCAACTCACGCGCGAGGCGCGTCGCTTCGGTGACCAGCGCAGCATCGTCAGCCGGCGCGGCAGCCACGGCGAGGCGCGCGGGGTTGGTCATTCCTTTCCACTCGCGTCGGCTTCGCCGCTGGACTGCTTTTCAAGGTGCTTCTCGGCCGCGGCGTAGATCTGATCGAACCGCTGCTGGTCCATGCCCAGTGTCGCGGCGAAGTGCTGGAGCACGACGCGCTCGTTGAGCGTGATCTGGTGATCCGCCATGGCGAGCACGGTCAGTGTCTTGATCGCGTGGTCGGCGTCGACCTGCGCGATCTTGAACTGCTCCTCGTAGAAGTTGTGATCGCTCCTGGCCCGGTCGAGCATCGCCTGGAACGAGACCCGGCCGACGCCGAGGCGATCGCGCAGCTTCTCGAGGATCGCCTGTTCCTTCTCGCACACCTCGTTGTCCAGCGCGGCGATGCAGCACGCGGCGCGAAGAATTTCCACCTCGGTGTAGCTCATGGCGTTCCCTCCCGACGCGTATGGTACCGCAACGTGGGGGGTTGCCAATGTGATTGCCGAGTGCCACTTGCCGATTGGCAGGGCGGCGGAGCCGGCATGTCTTCCCTCTCCCGTCCGGAGAGGGAAAGCGAGAGGGTGTCAACTGCGACCCCGGGCTGCTGCTGCGCAAGTGGGACGTACGGTGGCCGGCGATCCCCTCACCCGCCTCGTTGGACGTTCACACGCGAATGCTGCGCCACCTGCTCGGCACCCTCTCCCAGTGGGAGAGGGTTTTGCCTGCAATCGGCAATCGGCAATCGACAATCGGCAATTGCCAACAACCTCACTCCTCCGCCGCCCGCGCCTCGGCTTCCGCCTTCTGGCGCTCGTAGCGCTGCCGGTTCGCCCGGTTGTCCATCAGCACGAACACGCGGTCGCGGTGCTCGGCGGGGATCGCTTCGTCCAGCGTCTGGCGCACCACGTTCATGTGCGTCCGCCGCGAGAGATGCGTCAGCACCACCGCTTCCGCGCTGCTGCGCTCCAGCAGAGCGACGATGTCGTCCAGGTGCAGGTGCTTGCCCACCGAGGCGCGGTCGCGGTGGCCTGCCTCCAGGAACGTGCATTCGGTCAGCAGGATCTTCGCATTCAGCACATCCTCGCGCTCGAAGTGCTCGCCCCACATCGTGTCGCCCGTGTAGCAGACCAGCGGAATCTGCTGGCGCTGCGTGATCTCCGTGCCCTGTTTCTTCAGTTCGAT
>JBMCXL010000047.1:0-12349 GCA_048621015.1 Phycisphaeraceae bacterium | reverse complement strand
ATCGCTGTTTACAGCTTGGTGCATGCAATCATCCGCGCTCCCAACCCCCCTCCCTCAAGGGAGGAGGGTTGGGCGGAGATTCCCATCGCCTGGTCCACATGGTCGGCCAATTTGAGTTCTGCTAATATCACGCGCGCCCCATAACACCGGTTGAAAGATCGCCGCATGAACCGTCGTGATGAGTTTGCGTCGTTGAGCCCGTACACCTTCGGCACGATGTCGCTTGGCCGACACGTGGCGGACCTGGACCATGACGTGCGCATCGCCCGCGCGGCGATGGAGACCGGCGTGTGGTTTCACACCAGCCAGGAGTACGGCGGCGGCGGGACGTTCATGGTGCTGCGCCACGCGTTCGATGAAGCGCGGGCGCAGGTGCCGCGCATGCAGTTCAAGATCCGCTGCGACTCGGCGGACACGATCCGGTTCGACGTGCACGATGCGCTGCGCCGGCTCGGCATCGAGCGCATCGATATCGCCCAGCTCTGCCGCGACACGCACGACCACCGCGAAGTGGTGGACGACTTCCGCCGACAGGGGCCGATGTACGAGGCGTGCCAGCAGTTGCGGGAGCAGGGGCTGGTGGGGCGGTTCGCGTTCGAGATTTTCCCCGGGTTCGCCGGTGATGCGCTCAAGGCGATGCGTCAGCGGCTGTTTGACGCGGCGATCTTCTACTACAACCCGGTGCAGCGCAACGCGCCGCCGGCGGTGTGGCAGGCGATTCGCGACAGCGGGGCGCCGATTCTCGCGCTGCGCACGCTCGGCAAGGTCACGCGTCCGCCGGCCGAGGAGATCCGGCTGCTGGAGCGCAACCGCAAGCCGGACTCGGCGGAGCGGCTGCGCCAGCTTCAACCGGTGTTCGAGCAGTCGGGCTGCGCGAGCTGGCCGGCGTTCTGCGTGCGTTTCGCGCTGAGCGTGCCGGGGGTGAAGACGACGATCGGCGGAACGGCGAACCTCGACCATTTCCACGAGCTGCGCGCCGCGGCGGAACAGTTCGAGCCCCTGCCGGATACGATCCTCGAGCAGGTGCATGCGCTGCATGAGCGGTGGGGGTGAGGAGAGTTTCAAGTTCCAGGTTTCAAGTTTCAAGTTCGCGGAGACGGCGGCGAAGCCGCCTACCAACTTGAAACTTGGAACTTGAAACCTGAAACTGATAACCATGACCAAGCTCAGCGTGAATGTGAACAAGATTGCGCTGTTGCGCAACAGCCGGTCGGGGGAGATTCCGGACCCGGTGAAGTTTTCGCGTCTTGCGCTGGAGGCGGGTGCGGCGGGGATCACGGTGCATCCGCGGCCGGACGAGCGGCACATTCGGCCGTACGACGTGCAGCATCTCGCGGACCTGTTGTCGCAGAGCGCGCACGAGGGGCGCGAGTTCAACATCGAGGGCAATCCGTTCATCGGCCGATACATGGAGATCTGTCGGCACGTGGTGCCGGACCAGTGCACGCTCGTGCCCGATGCGCCGGGGCAGGCGACGAGCGATCACGGTTGGGATGTGGCGGCGAACTTGAATCGGCTCAAGCCGGTGGTGGAAGAGCTGCACAACCTCGGTTGTCGCGTGAGCCTGTTCATGGACCCGGACGTGGCCGCGATCGAGCGCGTGCCTGATGCGGGCGCCGATCGGATCGAGCTTTACACCGAGGGGTATGCCAAGGCGCACGCGCAGGGTGGCTCGGAAGCGAAGCGCGCGCTGAAGCGCTACGCGGACGCGGCGCAGGCGGCGCGCGACGCGGGCCTGGGCGTCAACGGTGGGCACGATCTGAACCTGGACAACCTCGGCGCGTTCGTGGCGATTCCGGGTATTCTCGAAGTGTCGATCGGTCACGGGCTGGTGGCCGACGCGCTGGAGATGGGCATGGACGCGGCGGTGCGGGCATATCTGCGCGTGATCGAGGAACACGCGGCGCGGGAGTGAAGGTTGAGACACTCCACGGACGCCGGCGTTGCCGGCATGCATCCCCTCTCCCCCCGGGAGAGGGAAAGGGAGAGGGGACTGGCTGTAACCATTGACTGCTGCTGCGCGCAGATGACGCGCGGTAAACGGCGATCCCCTCACCCGCCTCGTTGGACTTTTACAGGCGAATGTTGCCGCGCCCGCTCGGCACCCTCTCCCGAGGGGAGAGGGTTTACCGCCCGTGTTGCCGCTGCGCCTCGGCGAGTTGCGCGTGCGCGTCGTCGATCAGCTTGTGCAGTTCACTCGGCATCTCAACGTTCTGCCAGCGCTTGCGCAGTGTGGCGGTGTGTTTCTCGATCAACACCTCCGCGCGGTCGAGGCCGAGCGCGCGCTCCTCGGCGTCCAGTTCTTCGAGGTGTTGCAGCGCGAACCATACCGCCTGGAGCATGATGACATCCGGCACCGAGTCGCGCATGCGTCGGCCGGCGTCGTCCTGCGGTAGCCCCACCGCGCGCTTCGCGAACTCCACCCACTGGCCGAGCAGCACCGCCCACGTGAGCTGCTCCGGATGCAACGGGCGCGTTTGATCGTTTTCGTCAGCCATTGCGCTGGTGAACGGTCACAGGTCCGCGACGCGCACCGCCTTGCCCGTCTCCGCGGCGCGGTGCAGCGCTTCGATCTTGCGCATGTACTTGAGACCTTCGTGGAAGTCCGGCGAGACGTGCCACGATTCGCCCGCTTGCGCCTGGCGCACGGCGTTGATGAAATCTTCTTCCACGTGCCAGTCGCGCTGCTCGCTTTCGGGCACGTCGACGGGTTTCAATTCCTCGCTGACTTTCGCGAACTCGATCGACTGCATCGGTGTGACGCGCAGCGTGCCCTTGGAGCCGACGATGCTGATCACGTTCTGCTTGATGTGTGGTGAGACGCCGGAGTGATGCTCGGTGATGACGGCGCCGCTCTGGAGCGTGCCGTGCATCATGGCGATCTGCGGGATGCGGATTTCGTAGGGCTTGCCGTCTTCGTCGGTCTTGGTGGGGATCGGCGTGGCGGTGGTGGCGTTGAGCGTTTCGTATTCACCGACCCAGGCATTGAGCGTCTCGGCGACGATGCCCGCGGCCAGGACCTGCTTGCCGGAGAACTCGACGCGCTCGCGCCACGTGATGCGGTCGGGGTTGAGGTTCGCATCGTTGAGGCTGATCGCGCGCACCTCGCGCACTTCGCCCAGCTCGCCGGCGTCGAGCATGCGCTTGATGTAGGGTTCCCACGGCATGCGGTGCGGCGGCGGGCAGATCATGTGCACGAGGCCGGGGTATTTTTCCGCCGCGGCGACCATGGCCTTCGCCTCGGCCAGGTCCATGGCCATGCGCGCCTGGCAGAACACGTGCTTGCCCGCTTCGAGCGCGGCGATGGACATTTCCATGTGCATGTAAGGCCAGGTGCCGATGAAGACCGCATCGAGATCGTCGCGCGCGAGGAGCTGGCGCCAGTCGGTGTCGATCTCGGGGATGGACCATTCCTTGGCCACGCGGCGCGAGCTTTCCTCGCTGCGGTTGCAGACGGTCTTGATCTCGACGCCGGCGATCTTCGCCAGGCCGGGGAAGTGGCGGCTCTTGCAGATCGAGCCGGCGCCGATGAAGCCGATCCGGATGGGTTGCTCTGCCATGGACTTCTCCACTCCACGTGCAAAGGGGTTCGCGGTTCAGCGCGTTTGCGGGGTGAAGCTATGGTCGCGAAAACCGAGCGGCGTGCAAGCGGTGTCGGGTGGGGCGGGCGATGGGTGAGGGATGCGAACGATGGGGTCGCGATTGCGCAAAGCCCGCGGATGGCGAGCCCGCGAGCCTTCCGCGGGGTGATCGCCTTCGTGGTGAAACGATCTTGCGCTGTTCACAGCGCGCGAAACACCCCGCAGAAGGCTCCTGCGTCGCCATCTGCGGGCTTTTGGTTTAACCGTGAAAGGCGTTCGCTCACGCGCGGACGTCGATGTGCTGGCCCTTGCCGGTGCCGTCGACGGTCAGCTCCTGCTGGAGGTCGGCGGCCTGCTGCATGAGCGAGACGACCGCCTCGCCCTGCTGCTTCGCGGCGTCGAGCTGCTTGCCCGCGACGGCATAGGCGATCTTCTGGCCGATCTGACCCTGCTGCATGGCGGACGCACTGGCGGCGCTGATGCTCATGGGAGTGTGCATCGGCTGTTGTGGGGGGCGGACTTGAAAGGAAAGGGGCCGAGGGGCCAAGGGGTCGAGGGGCCAAGTGAAAAGGCGTATGCCGGCGAAGCCGGCGGTTCGACACTCGGCCCCTTGGCCCCTCGACCCCTCGGCCCCTTCTTCAAAACTGCTCCAACACCTCGTCCCACCGCCCCTGCATCTTCAGCAGATGCTCGATCGCCTCGCGCACTGCGCCGTGACCGCCGCGGTGACGGGTGACGTGGTCCGCGGCCTGGCGCACCTCGCTCGCGGCGTCGGCCGGGGCGAGCTTGTAGGCACAGGCGAGCATCGCGGGCAGGTCCTGCAGATCGTCGCCCATGTACGCGACTTCCTCCAGCTCCACACCCGCCCACTGCGCGACCTGCTCCAGCCCGCGCAGCTTGTCAGCCGCGCCCTGCAACAGCAGCGTGATGCCCAGCTCGCCCGCGCGCTGCGCCACCGCGCGACTCGCGCGCGAACTGAGGATCGCCACCTGCACGCCACACAGCATCGCACCCTTGATCGCCACGCCATCGCGCACGTGGAAGCGCTTCGTTTCAGTGCCGGCTTCGCTGACGTAAAGCCCGCCGTCGGTGAGGACGCCGTCGCAGTCGAGGACGATGAGGCGGAGGGAGGAGATTGCCAATTGCCGATTTCCAATTGCCGATTGCGGATTCGCTAGCGAACGCCAACAGGGATGACTGCGCCATCTGCATTGTCAATCGGCAATCGGCGATTGGCAATCGGCAATGCTCATCCCTCGATCACCTTCAACGCCGCGAGGTCCTGCACGTCGATCAGCCCAACCGGCTTGCCGGCATCATCCACCACGGGGATCTCGTCGAAGCGATGCTCGCGCACGATGCGCACCGCTTCGCGCACCAGCGCGGTGTGCGCGAGTGTCGTGGGATTGCGCGTCATGATCGCGGTGATGGGGCCTTGCCACACGTCCGAGCCTTGCTTGATAAACGCGGTGCGCAGGTCGCCGTCGGTGACGATGCCGGCGAGTTTGCCTGTTTCATCGACGATCAGCAGCGCGCCCGCGCGGCGCAGGCCCGAGGCTTGGGCGTGGCGCTCCGCTTCCGCGTAAGCCTGCTCGACGGTCACCGACTGGGCGATGAGCGGCAGGTTCTGCCCCGCCTTGAAGCGCATCGCGTTCATCACGGGCATGAGCTGGCGACCGAGGCCGCCGCCGGGATGCAGCTTGCGGAAGTCGTCCTCGGCGAAGTTGCGCAGGCGCGCCACGGAAAGCGCCAGCGCGTCACCGAGCGCGAGCATGGCGCTGGTGCTGGCGGTGGGCGCGAGGTTGAGCGGGCACGCTTCGGTGACGTCGCCGACGGTGAGGGTGACCTCCGCGAGGCGCGCCAGGTCGCAGCCGGCCTGGCCGACCAGCGCGATCATCGGCACGCCGTCCTGGCGCAGCAGCTCGGCGAGGGCGACCACTTCCTCCGTGTTGCCGCCATAGCTCAGCAGCAGCACGCCGTCGTCGCGGCGGATGCGGCCGAGGTCGCCGTGCATGGCTTCGGTCGGGTGCAGAAAGTGCGAGGGCGTGCCGGTGGAGGCGAACGTCGCGCTGAGCTTGCGCCCGATCAGCCCGCTCTTGCCCAGCCCGGAGACGACCAACGTGCCGCTGCGGTCCGCCAGCCCGCACACCAGCTCCGCCGCGCGGGGGAAGCTGGCGTCGATCGTCACCCGCCGAATCGCCTCCGCCTCGGCCTCGAGCACGCGACGGGCGAAGGCGGCCTGGTCTTCCGGGCGGGCTTCGGAAGTGGATGGGCGGGCTGTTTCGCGCATAGGGGTAGGGTCTGAGGTTTAGGGGTTTGGGCTTAACGTTGGAGCACCCATGATATAGTGACGCCCCGCTGGTGCGCTCTATCATCCCTGAACCCGAGCAGGTCCGAAACCCGCCTCCCAGACCCCAGCCCCCAGACCCCACCCCATGGACTACCGCATTCAGCTCGACGCTTACGCCGGCCCGCTGGACCTGCTGCTGCACCTGGTCAAGCGGAACGAGATCGATCTGCACGACATCCCCATCGCCGAGCTGACCGAGCAGTACCTGGCCCACCTTCAGCTTCTGGAGCACCTGGACATGGACCAGGCGGGCGAGTTCCTGGTCATGGCCGCGACGCTGCTGGAGATCAAGAGCCAGATGATCGTCCCGCAACCCGAGCGCGACGAGGACGCCGAGGACGAGGGCGAAGGCGAGGGTGAAGGGCAGACCGAGCCGGACCCGACCGACCCGCGCTACGAGCTGGTGCAGCAGCTCCTGGCGTACAAGCGCTACAAGGACGCCGCGCACGCGCTGGAGCGCCGGCAGGCGGACTGGTCGGCCCGTTTCGCCGTGCGGCCGATCGATCGCGCGAAGGTGGAAAAAGACGAAAGCGAAGCCGAGCAGCGCGAGATCGAGTTGGAGGATGTGAACGTCTTCGAGTTGTGCGAGGCGTTCGGCCGACTGCTCAGCTCCATCGGCGAGTTCACCGGCCACAGCGTCACCGACGACGACACGCCCATCGGCCTGCACGCGGAGGACATCGCCGACCGCCTGACGCGCGAGGGCCCGCTCACGCTGCGCCGCATCTGCGAAGGGCGCAACCGCGCCGAGATGATCGGCCTGTTCCTGGCGATGCTCGAACTGGTACGCGACAAGCGCGTGAGCGTCGTGCAGGACGAGAGCGAAATGGGCCGGGACGTGCGCCTGGAGCTGCGCGCCGACAGCGAGGCCGAGGCCGCGGACAACGAGAAGGAAGCCGACTGGCGCGACCCGGAGACCGGCGAGGTGCAGTACGACTGGCCCGACGAAGGGGCGCGCCGCCGCTTCGAGCGCCGCCAGCAACGCCGGCAGCGCGGCTTTCAGAAGGGCGATTTCACGTCGGATGACGAGAACGACGATTTCGATGAAGACGAGGACATCGAAGACGAAGAAGACTTCGAGGTTGGGGAGGATGACGACGCGTAAACCCCCCTCCCTTGAGGGAGGGGCAGGGGGAGGGTGAGGGCTTGAAGTTCGGTAGCGCCTGACACAACCCGCGCTGCTGGTGTTCAGGCGCTCACCCTCCCCCAGCCCCTCCCTCAAGGGAGGGGGGTTGAGAAGGGGGGCACGGCATGTCCAGTGAGAAACGTCACCGCGTGCAGCCGGTGCAGCACGGGCGCCTACGAAAATTGCGCCGCGAGTCCACGTTTCCCGAGCGTTTGCTGTGGAGCCGATTACGCGGCAGTCAGTTGGCAGGGTTGAAGTTCAAAAGGCAGTATGCCATCGGTCCGTATATTGCTGATTTTTATTGTGCCGCTGCCTCGCTTGTCGTGGAGCTTGATGGATTGAGTCATGTCGGCCGCGTTGATGAGGATCAGCGGCGCTCGGCGTATCTTGACGCACAGGGCTTGCGCGTGGTGCGATACGCCAACGATCAGGTGATCGAGAACGTGGACGCGGTGGCTGAGGATATTGCCCGGCAAGCGGGTGTTGAATGGTAGATGTTGACGCGACCCTCCCCCTGCCCCTCCCTGAGAGGGAGGGGGGTTGAGATTGTTTATTCATCGATTCCTGTTGCGCTATGACCACTGCCGGCGCGGACACCGGGACTCTTTCGCATCTTCAGCGCCGAGGGCCGGCGTGGACGTTGTGGGTCGGCCTGTCGCTGATCGCGGTGTGCGAGGCGATGCTGTTTGTGGACGTGGCGCGCCGCGGTGGGTTGGTGGTGCCTTACGATGCGCTGGCGGGTGATCTGCCGGAGCCGCGCGGTGCGCTCGGTCACGCCGCGCGCTGGTTCGCGATGAACATCACCGCGCTGTGCTGGATCGGATACCTGCTGCTGTTCGACGGCCTGCTCACCTGGCTCGCCCGGCGACGCGGGCAACCCGCGCTCTCACCGCTGCGCGCCCGGCCGAACCGTTTCGTTGTCATCTGGCTGACGAGCATTCCGATCTGGTGCGTGTTCGATGCGATCAACTTCTACCTGATGGATGCGTGGCGCTACCACGGGCTGCCGGACGTGCGCGCCCAGCGTTTCGCGGGGTATTTCATCGCGTTCGCCGCGATTCTGCCGGGCATGTTCCTCGCCGCGCATCTTTTTCAGATGCTCGGCCTGCGGCGCCTTCGATCAAGCGCGGCGCCGCAGCGCGTCATGTGGGTCTTGGTCGCCGGGCCGGCGAGCGTGATTGTCGCGTGCGCGCTGGTGTTGCTGGCGGTGAACGTCGAGGGGGAGATGGCGTCGCCGCTGGGCGTGCTGGCGTCGGCGGTGCTGCTGATCGGGCCGGCGACGGTGGCGGCGGCGCGCACGCGTTGTCCGCGCGCCACGGCGTTCGCCATCGGTTGCAGCTTCTTGGCGTGGACGCTGCTGGCGCATGACCCGATCGCGAACATGACGTTGTGGGTCGGGCTGTGGCTGCTGCTCGATCCGATCAACGCGGCGCAGGGCGCGCCGAGTTTGATCGAGGACTGGTCGCGCGGGCGTTACGGGCGCACGTTGGCGCTGTTTGCCGGCGGGGCGCTTTGCGGGTTGCTGTGGGAGTTCTGGAATTACTGGGCGATCGCGAAGTGGACGTACGATTTGCCGTTCCTCGGCGCGCTGCAACAGGTCAGCTACTTCGAGATGCCGTTGCCGGGCTTTCTCGGTTTTCTGCCATTCGCGGCCGAGTGCTGGGTGATGATGAACACGGTGATGCTGGTGTTGCGGCGCGTCGGTTTGCGCGTGGCGGAACCGTTGCCGGATGAGGATGCGGTGGTGTGAATTGTCGATTGCCAATTGCCAATTGCCGATTGTTCGCGCCCGGCGTCCCAACCCTCTCCCCTCGGGAGAGGGTGCCGAGTAAAAAGCGCAACATTCGCGTGAACGGGTGGACGAGGCGGGTGAGGGGATCAGCGTCGACCTTGCGTCTGCTGCGCGAGGCGGCAGTCAGTGGTCGCAGCAAGTCCCCTCACCCCAACCCTCTCCCGGCGGGAGAGGGAGTACGCGCCGGCTGCGCCGGCGTCAAAATCAATTGGCAGTCGGCAATTGGCAATCCACCCCCCTCACCCGATCGTCTCCAGCAGCGCCTGCATCTCTTCCGCGGCGTGGAGGCTGTCGGGCGTGCCGGTCTGTTTCGCCTGGGTGATGCCTTGTTGCAGCGCGGCGCGCGCTTCGTCGGGTCGGCCGGCCTCGTCGAGGATGCGGCCTTTCTGGTACCAGGCGTAGCAGTAATCGACGTCGATCTCGAGCGTCCGGTCGAGCCAGTGCAGCGCCGCGTCATGGTCGCCCGTTTTCGCGTGCTCCAGCGCGATGCCATAGGGCACGAACGGATCGTCGGGGTCGGCTTCGTACAGCTTTTCGAGTTGCGCGAGGCGCTCCGTCATCAGTCACCGCTCCATTCAGTAACAATCGGCAATCGGCAATGACTTCACTGGCATGTGCCGTTGACGTGTCCGTTATTCGAGGGGTGGCCCGACGCCGAGTAGGACTCGTAGTTGGCGTAGATCAGGCCGCCGACGATCATCGCGCAGACGGCCGCCGCGCCGAGGGCGAGCACGCCGTAGCCGGCGCTGCCCAGCGCCCCGTACTGGCGGATGCCGAACAGGGCCGCGACGAACAGGCCCAGGACGATCGCGACGATGATCCTTTGCGGCATTTTGACCGAGCGCATGCGATGCTCCTGTGGGGGGTCGGCCATGTGATTCTACCCGCGCCGGTCCGCGGCCGACCAGGGGGAGGCGGCGGCGGCGCGGATGGCGGGTGCACTGTGGAAACGGCACCCACCCGTGCGAGGAGCTGTGGAGCGTGTGTGAGTGGAGCGTAGAGGATGGGGGGCGCCGCTCTCACTCTCCACTCTCTACCCTCCACTCTCTACCGCTCCATTCGCCGGCCACACCCCGGATGGCAGGGATGGGAAACGCCCACGCGCCCATTCCCCGCAGGCGGCGGTGTGCGTGGGTCGATAGCAAAAGAGCGCCAACTCGTCTGAAGCCGATTGCGAACCGCGCCGATAACCTCGACAGGGTATCACCGGGGTGCCTGCCGTTCCGAATCAGCCGCGGTTTCGGTCGGCCGAAACAGAAGTGAACCAGAACCGATGAGCTGCATCGACACCCTGCGCCTGTCGACCGCCGAGCAGACGGAGCTGCTGCACTACCTGGAAGGCGATGAGTCCGGTGACGGCTCGGCGAACCTGCGCCAGCACGCGCGCCTGAGCTATCACCCCGCCGCCGGCATCGTCATCTCCTTGAGCCACCCCGGCGGGTCCGTCGGCCTTTATCTCGTGCGCCCGCGCAACCTCAGCGCCGGCGGCATCGGGTTTCTCCACGGCAGCTACCTGCACCAGGGCAGCCGCTGCGGCCTGGTGCTGCGGACGGTGGACGGCCAGCGGCGCACGCTGTGCGGCCACGTCGCGTGGTGCCGGCATGTGCGCGGCCACGTCCACGAGGCCGGCATCGCCTTCCACGAAACAATCGACGTCCGCCAGTTCGTGGACACCTGCTTGCGCATGGACCCGGCCGAGGCGGAGGGCGAGGCGGCGACGAGCGTGCCGCTGCCGAAGCTGCGCGGCCGGGCGCTCTACGTGGAGGACACCCCCGACGACCGGGCGCTGCTGGCGTTTCAGCTCGGCCAGATGGGCGTGGAGCTGCACTGCGTCGCCGATGTGCCCGAGGCGATGGCGCGCTTGAACGATGAGCGGTTCGACCTGGTGCTGACCGGTCTCTGGCTGCCGGGGCTCACGGGGCTGGACCTGATCGAGCAGGTGAACGAGATGGATGCGCCGCCGCCGGTGATCGCGCTGACCGCCGATCCGAACGAGACGGTGCACCGCGAGGCGCTGCAGCGCGGCGGCAAGCACGTGCTGGTCAAGCCTTACACGTTTCAAACGCTGGTGGACGTGTTGACGCCTTACCTGGGGCCGGCGGAAGGGGCCGAGCCAGTTCCGCCGGAGCCGCTGATCAGCCGACACTGGTCCACGCCGGCGATGCGTCCGCTGCTGTCTCGGTACGTCGCCCGGCTGGACGAGCAGGTCGAGCAGATCGCGCAACTGCTGGCCAGCACGCCGCCCGACCCGCTGCTGCGCAAGCTGGTGCTGGAGATGAAAGGCTCGGCGGGCAACTTCGGCTATCCGGCGGTGAGCGAGGCGGCGCACCGGCTTTACGAGCTGATCGAGCAGCAGGCCGACGCCGCGGCACTTCACGACGAGCAGGTGCGCCTGAAACAACTGGCGCTCGCTGCGAAAGCGGGGATCGAGAGCGCCGAGTCTTCGGACAGCGACTGAGCGGGCGATGGGTTGCATGGGGGGGGAGCGATCCGCGTGCGCCTTGGCGCCGCGCTGGACCCGCGGCGCCGCATGGCTCATACTGAACGGCCATGAAGCTCGGCGTCCTCTCCGATACGCATGATCGACTGCCCACGTTCCGCCGGGCGGTGCAGCTTTTCAAGCGGTTGAAGGTCGATGCGATCTTCCATGCCGGCGACTTCGTCGCGCCGTTCGCCGCCAAGCTCATCGCGCCCGACGCGCTCACCGGCACGCCGCTCTACTGCATCTACGGCAACAACGACGGCGAGCGCACCGGGTTGAAGAAGATCCTGCCCAATCTCCAGGACGGCCCGCTGCGCGTCCAGCTCGGCGGCAAGACGATCGTGATGCACCACTATCTCGACTGGCTGAGCGACGCCGACGTGCAGGGCGCCGACGTGGTCATCACCGGCCACGACCATACCGCGCACGTCGAGCAGCGCGCCGGCCGGCTGTATCTGAACCCCGGTGAATGCTGCGGCTGGGTCAACGACCGCTGCACGGTCGCCACGCTCGATCTCGAGACGATGCATGCCGAGATCATCGAGGTGCACGAGTAGCGCGGCGGCCGGTGAACAAGCGAGCCGATCCGGACCTTCGCTTCGCTCAGGTCCGGCTTATAGAATCGCGCTGTGATGAGTGACGCCAGCCCCCCGCGGCCGAAGCACCTGGAGCTGAAGAAGGACCGGGCCCTGACCGTCTACTGGCAGGACGGGCGGGTGTCGGTGTATCCGATCGCGCACCTGCGGCGGATGTCGCCCTCGGCCGAGCAGCGCGAGCTGCGGCAGGAGATGGCCCGCAACCCGCTGACCGTCCTGCCCGGTGGCGGCGGGGGGGAAGGGGGGCCGCTCACGGTCACGGACCTGCAACTCGTGGGTAATTACGCCGTACGGCTGACATTCTCGGACGGTCACCACACCGGGATCTACTCGTGGCAGTACCTGCGCGAGATCGATCCGGGGGGCGGGGGCGATCAGGGGCTGGGGTCTGGGGTCTGAGCCCGCGCGCGAACCCCAGACCC
>JBMCXL010000046.1:0-12481 GCA_048621015.1 Phycisphaeraceae bacterium | reverse complement strand
GCGCAGCTCTCGCGCATGGAACTGGTCGCGCGCCACGCCGTGGAAGGTTTCCTTACAGGCAAACACCCCTCCCCGTTCCACGGCTCCAGCGTCGAGTACGCCGACCACCGCCCCTACACGCTCGGCGACGAGATCCGCAGCCTCGACTGGAAACTGCTGGCCAAGACCGACAAGCATTACGTCAAGCTCTACGAGGACCAGACCAACATCCGCTGCACCATCCTGCTCGATACGTCGCGCTCGATGGCGTTCCACAGCGAAGACAGCATGTCCAAGCTCGAATACGGCGCGCACGTCGCCGCTGCGCTCGGCTATCTCATGCTGCGCCAGAACGACGCCGTCGGCCTCGCCCTCTTCGACCGCGCGCTTCGCGAATATTTGCCCGCGCGCAGCACTGCGAGCCACTTTCGCCGCATGATGGACATGCTCGAACACGCCCACGCGCAGCGCGACAGCGACATGGGCCCGGCCATGCACGAACTCGCCGGCCGCCTCCAGCGCCGCGGCATGATCGTCCTCATCAGCGACCTCATCGACGCACATGACGCGCTCAAGACTGCGCTCGGCCACTTTCGCCACCGCAAGCACGACGTCATCGTCTTCCACGTCATGGACCCGCACGAACTGGACTTTCCCTACGAGCGCCTCACGCGCTTCAAGGACATGGAAGGGGCCGGCACCGTCGTCACCAACCCCGCCAACGTCCGCCGCCATTACCTCCAGCGCCTCGATGAATTTCTCAAACGCACCAAGGCCGCCTGCCTCGAGCGCGGCGTCAGCTACGAGCTGCTGCGCACCGACCAACCGTGGAACCAGGCGCTGAGCGCGTACCTCGGCAAACGGAGCAAAATGCGATGAAGTGAATTGCCGATTGCCGATTGCCAATTGCCGATTGCCGATTGATTCGCTTCGATTCCGCTTTGGAAAAATCGGCAATCAACAATCGGCAATCGGAAATGCCCCATGCTCAACCCCCTCCTCCTCTGGTTCCTGCCGCTCGCGCTCGTGCCGGTGATCCTGCACCTGGTCACGCTGCGCCGGCTGCGCACCGTGGAGTTGAGCACGTTCCGCTTCCTCATGGACAGCTACGTGCAGCAGCGCCGCCGCCTGCGGTTGCTCGAATGGCTCATCATGCTGCTGCGCACCGCGTTCGTGCTGCTGATCATCCTTGCACTTGCGCGCCCCATCGTGCAGCGCTTCGACTTCCTCGCCCCCGGCGCCACCGGCCGCGACGTCAACATCATCCTCGACACCAGCCCCACCATGGCGCTGCGCACCGGCGGCACCACGTCCATGCAGCGCGCCACCGCCGCCGCGCAGCGCATTCTCGACATGCTCGGCCCCGAGGACCACGTCCGCCTCATCCACGCCGGCCCCACGCCCGAAACGCTCGTCCAGGGCTTCGCCGCCGACCGCGACCGCCTGCGCCATGCACTTGAACAGATGGAGCCCACCGCCGCGCGCAGCGACCTCGGCGCCGCCATCACGCAGGTCGCCAACAGCGAAACGCGCGGCCCGCGCCTCGTCTATCTCATCTCCGACCTCGCCGCCCCCACCTGGAACCGCCTCGAACGCGCCGACGCCCTGCCAGCGCTCGACGAGAGCGCGCGCACCATCGTCATGGACGTCGGCGCCAACGAGCCGATCGTCAACGCCGGCTTGCTCGGCGAGCCGCCGCGCATCCAGCGCGCCGTGCGCGGCCTGCCCGTGCTGCTCGATGCCACAATCGCCCACACCGCCGGCACCGAACCGATCGACACCGTCCTCTCGGTCACACTCAATGACCGACGCGTGCGCCAGCTCAACCTGTCGCTGCAACCGGGCGAGCGCATCCATCGCCGCATCAACGTCACCCCGCAGGAGACCGGCCTCATCAAGGGACGCTTCGAACTCGCCGGCGACGCCTTCCCCAGCGACGACAGCTACCTGTTCACCCTGCACGTCAAAAACGCCATTCGCGTCCTCGTCGTTGCCGGACCCGCAGCCGATGCGCGCGCCGAGCAACCCGAACTCTACGTGCGCACCGCCCTGCGCTCCCCCCTCTCCGCCGAGCGCTCAATGACCGGCGAAACCGAACGGCAACTGGCGCGCGCCCTCGCGGTCGAACACGTCCCCTTCAACAAGCTCCAGCGCCAAGCACTCAGCAACGCCGATGTCGTCGTGCTCGCTGACGTGCCCATCGACGCCAAGCGCGGCCGACTGCTGCGCGAATACGCCGAGCGCGGCGGCGGCCTGCTCATCATGCCCGGCTCGAACGTCGATCCCAACGCCTATGCCGAGCACCTGCTGAACCACGGCGAGACCGACACCGGCCTGGCGCTCGCCGATCCGGTGGGCGACGTCGAATCGGAAACACAGTTCATGCCGATCACCGGCGCGCAGCTCGCGCACCCGGTGCTCAGCGCGTTCCGCGACGACGAGCGCGATTACTTCGAAACGGTGCGCATCTATCGCCACTTCCCCGTGTCGTTGGCGGAGGCAGGCGAGCGCGCGAACGTGCTGCTGCGGCTGCCCGACGAAGCGCCCCTGCTCTCCGAAGCGCGCCTCGGTGAAGGGCGCGTGCTGCTGGTGGGGGTGCCCGCCACGCCGCGATGGTCGAATCTGCCGTTGAAGCCCGAGTTCGTGCCGATGATGCTGCGCGCCGTGGCGCACCTGCAAAGACCCGCCAAGGCGCACGCGCCGACGGTGGCAGCGCCCGGCCAACCCGCGCCGATCCGCCTCAGCGGCGAATGGACTGATGCGCAAGTGGAGGTGATCGACCCCGCCGGCCGCCCGCACACGATCGAGCTGCACCGCGACGGCCCGCAGCACGTCGGCGCGATGCGGCAGACACGGCAGCGCGGGTACTATACGGTCGAAGTGCTGCCGCGCGCCACCGGCGCCCCCCAGCGCAT
Organism: Phycisphaeraceae bacterium; assembly: GCA_048621015.1. Taxonomy (GTDB): domain Bacteria; phylum Planctomycetota; class Phycisphaerae; order Phycisphaerales; family Phycisphaeraceae; genus JBMCXL01. Next base: position 9,587 of record JBMCXL010000046.1, on the reverse strand, counting down.
CGAGCTGGGCTTCGCCGTCAACACCGAGGCCGGCGAAGGCGCGCTGGCGACGATCAACGAGGATCGCGTGCGCGAGCTGATCGGCCGCGCGGAGACGACGTTCATGGAAGCCGGACCCGACGACCCCATGCTCGCCGCCCAACTCACCGAGCAGCGCGAAATCTGGCGCACGCTGATCTGGCTCACCTTCGCCATCATCGGCGCCGAGTTCCTGATGTCCACGCTCCGCCCGCGCGCCGCACCACAAACACGCAGCGACGCGCTGCAAACCCCGCGCGGCCCCCTCGGCCGCACCCTCGCTCGCCTGCACGACACGCTCAACCCGGTCCGCACTTGAACGAGATCCGTCATGAAGCGACGCGACTTGTCGCGTTCTCCGAGAACAGGACCGCCCCATGGACCCCGCCACGCACGACAAGCGGCAGCGCCTGATTGAGCAGGTCGCGCTCACGCGCCGGATGCTGCGGCGCAACGCGGTGTGGACCGGCGCCGCGCTCGGCCTGCTCGCCGCCGGCGCGTGGCTCGGCCTGTGCACGGGCGTCGATCTGCTCCTTGCCCTGCCCGTCGCGGGACGCCTCATCGCATGGGTCGGCTTCTGGTTGATCGTCGTCGGCCTCGGCGTCGCCGCGGTGCTCTGGCCGGCGCTGCGCCCGATGCGCCTCGTGCCGGTCGCCTTTCGCATCGAACGCGCGCTGGGCGACATGCACAACCGCCTGGTCACCGTCGTCGACCTCGAACGCCGCCACGGCCGCGCCGATGCGCAGCACGATCCCGCGCATGCCGAGTTCGTCCGGCGGCTGATCGACCAGACTGAGCAACACCTGGCCGACTACCGTCCCGAGCGCGTCGCGAATCCCGCCGTGGCGCGCCGACTGACGGTGGGCGCGGCCGCGGTGGTGTTGACGTTGGCCGCACTGACGGCGGTGTTCCATTCGGTCGTCGGCAACGCCTTGCAGCGCATCGCCCAGCCCACCGCGCCGATCCCCCCGCTCGCGTGGGCGGCGCTGGACGTGGAGCCCGACGGCGCGCGCGTCCTGCGCGGCGAGCCGGTCACGATCCGCGCCCGCGTCGCGCGCGGCGACGTCGAGCGCGTGTCGCTGCGCATCACCCCGCAGCGCGGTGAGCCGCGACGCTACCCGATGCGCCGCGGCGATGACGGTACGTTCACCTTCACCTTCGACGCGGTCGAGGCGAGCTTCGACTACCGGGCCGAGGGCGGCGGCACATGGACCGTGCCGAATCGCCTTACCGTGCTCGATCGGCCGATCATCGAACGGCTCGACGCCGAAGTCTGGCTTCCCGCTTACATGGACCGTGCCGAACCGCGCCCCGTGGACGAGGCCACCGACCAGATCAGCGCCCCGGTCGACTCGCGCGTGCGCGTGCGCGCCCATGTTCGCGGCGACGTTGCCGAGGGGCGCATCGACATCTACGAAGCGCGCATGGAAGAAACCGACGAAGCGCGCATCCAGGAGCGCGTCTGGTTCGACGACGATCTCCCCGCCGACGCCGAGCGCATCGGCCAGTGGCACTGGGTGCGCGATCCGGTCTACTCCGGCTCGCGCGCCCACACGTTCGGGTGGCGCCGCGAGGACTACGGCTTCCGCACCCACCTCGACCCGCTCCAGATCAGCGAGCAGGAGCCGATGTTCGTCTACGCCCGGCTCGACCCGGCCGATCCGCCGGCGCAGCTCATCATGATCGTCAAGGACGAGAAGCGCACCTATCACCTGCTCTGGGGCGATGAACGAACCGACGCGCAGAAGAAGCAGGGCTATCAGCATCTCGGCGAGCTGCCGGAGCCGGGCGTGTGGAAGCGGCTGCCGTTGACACCGCCGCGCCCGATGGCGCTGCGCGAAGTGACGTTCCGCACGCCCGGCGGTCAGGTGGTGCTCGATCGCGTGGGCACGCTGGCGCGCGTCAAGCGCACGGTCGAACGCACGGTGCTGGAGAAAGTCGACACGCGCCCGATGGAGCGAGATGTTGAAGCGAACGAATGGACGGGTGAGATTCCCGTCGAGGCGGACCGCCGCTTCGCCGTGACGTTCCGCAACGCGCTCGGCCACGAGAGCGCCGCGATGGAGCCGATGGCGATTCTCGCGACGACCGACCAGCCGCCGACGCTGGTCGTCGAGCGCCCCGGGCGCAACGTGACGCTGGACAGCAGCGATCCGATGCCGTTGGTCGTGCGCGCGTTCGACGATTACGGCGTGGCGGAGATCACCGTTGCGGTGGGCGCCAAGGCCGATGCGCTCGGCGAACCGCGCACCATCGGCGCGTTCGGCGAGCCGCGCACGAGCCGGGTGGTGATGGACGCGCTCGATCCGGCGCGCCTTGAGCTGGAGCCGGGAAAAAGCGTGCATTACCGCGTCACGGTGCGTGACCAGAAAGGTCAGGAAGCGCACAGCGAGCCATACCGTCTCGCGCTGGCGGGTGAAACGGAGACGCGCACCGCCGAGGCCGACCGCTCGCGCCGCGGCGCGCTGGACGGCGTGCTCGATCGCATCGGCCAGCTCGTGGAGGTGCAGGGCGACCTGGCGAGCGGCGCGGCCGATCTGATCGGCCGACTGCCCGAAGCGATCGTGCCGAATCTCGGTGAGGCTGAACTGGTCGACGGCGAATCGCTCAGCGAGGAAGAAGTCGAAGCGCTGCTCGCCGAGTGGGAGGGGCAGCTCAACGACGAGCAGCGCGAGGCGTGGGCCGAAGCGGCGCAGCAGCTTGCCGAGCAGCGCGCCGAGTTGGGAGAGCTTGCCGACCAACTCGAAGCCACGGCCGATGCGGCGGCGGATTCGCCGCAGGCGATGCCGATGACCCCCCAGGCGATGCGCGAGTTGGCCGAGCAGGCGCGCAGGCTGGCCGAGTCGATGCCCGAGGCGGGTGCGGATGAGCCGACCGATCCGGAGGTGCTCCAGCGCCTCGCGGAGTTGCATTCGCTGACCGATGCGCAGGAGAACGAGCTGGCGCAGTTGCAGGCGCAGTTGCAGCAGCTTTCCGAGGCGCAGCGCAACCTCGGCACCGAGCCCGCGGATGCGCAGCAGCAACTTTCCAACCTGATGACGCAACTGCGCGCCCGCGAGCAGGTGCAGCAGATGCAGGGCCTCGATGCGCAACTGGAAAGCGAGCACGCGCAGCTTGAAGCGCTGCGCCAGCGGCTGGCGCAGTTGCAGCAGCAGGCGGCGGAGGCGGAAGCGGCGCAGCTCGATGAGATCAGCACCGAGCAGCAGGCGCTGGATGCCGAGGCGATCGAACGGACGGAGGAGCTTCAGGCGATGCTCGAAGAGGAAGCGGACGAACCGCCGCTCGCGCCGTGGTCGCCGCCGGGACGTGAAGAGGAGGCGATGCCGGTGGAGCAGGACACGCCGGAGGAAGACCCCCAGCCGGATGCGCCGGCGCGCACGGCGTCGCAGGAGGCGTCGCCGTCTGAAGAAGAAAGTGAGGAAGAAGACTGGTGGGATCAGCCGGTGGACGCGCCGGACGCGCCGCGTAACCAGGGCGAGATGAGCGAGCGGTACGCCGAGCGCAATCGCGAGACGGAGCAGGCGCCGCCGCGCGAGGTTCCGGGCGGGCCGATGTCGCCGCGCGAGCAGCTTCAGGAGCATCAGCAGCGCATGGATCGGGCGCTGACGGAGAACAGCAATCGCGTGCGGGCGACGCGCGGCCAGATGCGCGACTTGACGTCGCAGATGCGCGAGGCGATGGCGCAGGCGAATCAGTCGGACAGCGGCGGGCAGCAGGCCGGTATGCAGCAGCTTCAGCAGTTGATGCGGTCGCCGGGCGCGCAGCGGGCGCAGGCAATGGCGATGCGCGCCGCGATGGCGGCGCAGGGGGATGGCGGAGAAGCGGAACAGGCGACGGGGCCGCTGCGCAGCGGGCCAGTAATCAGTCTGCCGCTGGGCGCGGTGGAGGCGGGGTCGACGGTGGATGCGGCGACGTATCGCTTGCCGCCGGCGCTGCGCGAGCCGGTGATGGAAGGGATGCGCGAGAAGGGGCCGGCGGCTTATCAGCCGATGATCGATGCGTATTACCGGGGGTTGAGTGAGGAGGCGGGGGAGGACGTGGAGTGAAGGTGTTGTCTGGGGGGATGATCCCGCCCTTCGCTGCGCTCAGGACGGGCGTTAACGGGTGAGAGGGTAGTGGTGGTTTTATGTTGACGTGGCTGCTCAAGTGGATTGGTGTGAGTGACACGGTGGCGCAGCGCGTAAGCGAGGCGCAGTGGCTGTGGGCGCGGCCGGCGGTGTTGTGGGTGGGCGTGGTGTTGCTGGTGCCGGCGGCGGTGTTCATTGCGCGGCGGCACAAGCGGGCGCTGCCGTACGTGTCGGCGCCGGCGCGCGGGGTGTTGACGTGCTGCCGGGTGGGTGTGCTGGCGGTGCTGGTGTTCGTGGTGGCGCAGCCGTACCTGCGGTTGTCGGAGACGGTGACGCGCAAGCCGATCGTGGCGGTGCTGCTGGATGAGTCGGCGAGCATGGATCTGCCGGCGGGCGCGTTCGAGGGGGAAGACGCGCAGGCGCTGGCGATGACGGCGGGGTTGGTGGAACGGCGCGAAGCGGACGAGCCTGAAGAACTGACCGCGGAGCAGCGGAAGACGTTGAACAACCTGACACGCGCGGAGCTGGCGCAGCGCGTGCTCGGGCATCACGAGGGGACGCTACTGGCGGAGCTGCGCGAGCGGTTCGAGCTGCGCACGTATCGCTTTGCGCGCGCGGTGCAGCAGGCAGCGCTGGTGGATGCGATGGAGCGCGCGGACGGTGCAGCGCGCGACGACACGGCGATCGGCGACGCGCTGCGCACGGCGACTGCTGAGACGGCGGGGCGCACGCTGGCGGGGATCGTGCTGCTCACCGACGGACGCAACACGGCCGGGCCGGCGGTCGGCGAGGTGATGCGCGGCGGCGCGGATGCGCCGGTGTGGGCGGTTCCCGTCGGCAGCGGGGAGGCGATGGCGGACATCTCGCTGGTGGACGTGCTCGCGCCGCGGCAGGTGGCGCGCGGCGACACGGCGGCGATCGTGGCGACGGTGCGCTCGCACGGCTTCGCGGGCAGGGAGGTGCAGGTGACGCTGCGTGAGCGCGGGCAGACGCTGGATGAGCAGGCGCTGGTGCTGCGCGATCACGAACGGCAGCAGGTGGATCTGACGTTCAACGCCGACGCGGCGGGAGCGAGGATGCTGGAAGTGGCGGTGGAGACGCTGGAGGCGGAGCGCATCGCGGCGAACAACGCGCAGGTCGCGGCGGTGCAGGTGGACGAGCAGCAGTGGCAGGTGCTCTACCTGGAGGGATATCCGCGCTGGGACTTTCGCTTTCTGGATCATGCGCTGCGGCGCGACGGGGGAATCGATGCGCGACTGGTGATGGAAGCGCATCTGCTGGCGGAGCGCGCAGCACAGAAGACGGAAGATGATGAGGCGGAGATATCGCCGCTCGATCTGCCGACGATGGCGCGGCTGCCGGAGGATGCGGCGGGGTTTGCGGAATATCACGCGGTGATGCTGGGTGATGTTTCGCCGGCGCTGCTGCCGCGGCGGTTGCAGGCGCAGCTCGCCAAGGCGGTGCGCGAGGAGGGTGTGGGGCTGGTGGTGCAGGGCGGGCCGGAATACATGCCGCATGCGTACGTGGACGGGCCGTTGGCGGAGGTGCTGCCGGTGCGGCTGGATGAGGATGAAAGTGGCGCGGGGATGAATGCGCCGGCGTATGCGCCGTACCGGATGGCGGTGACGGCGGTGGGGTCGATTCATCCGGCACTGCGATTGTATGACAGCGCGACGAAGAACCGCGGCGTGTGGAGTCGCATGCCGCCGTTCTACTGGGCGGCGGCGACGCGGCGCGCGGCGCCGGGGGCGACAGTGCTGGCGGAAGTGGAGATGGCGGAAGGGATGCGGCCGCTGATCGCGGAACACTTCGCGGGGCGCGGGCGCGTGATCTTCATCGGCAGCGACGCGACGTATCGCTGGCGGCGGAACATCGGCGATCATCTGTTCTATCGGTTCTGGGGCCAGGCGCTGCGGCACGTGGCGAAGGCGAAAGAGCGGCGCGGGGATGAAAGCTGGATCGAGGTGCATCCGCCGCGCGTGGCGCCGGGGGAAGCGGTGTCGATCGAGATGCATGCGGTGGATGAAAATGGGGCGCCGGTGAATGCGGAGCGCGTGGGGGTGCGCGTGAGGCGCGAAGACGCAAGCGAGGAGGAGGAGCGCGACTGGGAAACGGTGGAGCTGGCGCGCGGGGCGGAGCCCGGGCATTATCGCGGGCGGTGGCGCGGCGCGGCGGCGGGGACGTATCGGGTGGGAAGCGTTGATGATGAATCCGTGAGCGCGGTGGTGCGCGTGGCGGCGAGCGGACGCGAGCTGATCGAGCCGACGGTGGATCGCGATGCGCTGGGGGCGCTGGGCGAGCGCACGGGCGGCGGGTTGCTGGAGTTGTGGCAGATCGGGGCGGTGGCGGATCGGCTCGAAGGCGAAGCGGTGGAGGTCGTGGAGGTGGAAGAGGCGGAATTGTGGGACAATTGGCTGACGCTGGTGGTGCTGGTGGGGCTGTATTGCCTGGATGTGCTGGTGCGGCGGTTGACGGGGGTGGTGTAGTTGGGGGTCCAGGGGAAATGATCCGAACCTTCGCTTGCGGACTCGCTCAGGACCGGCTTGTAGAGGGGTGGAGGTTGAATGATGGTTGGGAAAATTGCGGCTTCACAGATCTGCGCTGCGATGTTGCCTTTGATGGTAATCGGGCTGGTGTGTCCTGCGCCGTGCGCGGCGCAGGCGCAGCGCGAGAGTGAGGCGCTGCTGCCGGATCCGGAGCAGATGGCGCGCGTGGAGGCGTCGGTGGATCGGGCGCTGGAGTATCTGCTGACGCAGCAGAAGGCGGATGGATCGTGGCCAAGCGGGTTCGGTGGGGATGGATCGAACAATGGCGTGAATGCGCTTTGCCTGCTGGCGTACCTGGGGCGCGGACATGCGCCGGGACGCGGGCCGTACCGGGAGGTGGTGGACCGGGCGGTGCGTTACCTGCTGGCGACGCAGGAGGACAACGGCCTGTTCAAGTCGCCGAACAACTCGCACGGACCGATGTACGAGCATGCGCTGGCGACGCTGGCGTTGATCGAGGCGTATGGCTTTTCACCGTCGCAGGACATGCGCGGGCACGTGCAGCGGGCGGTGGATCTGATCGTGAAGTCTCAGAATCCGAAGGGCGGCTGGCGTTATCAGCCGGTGCCGAAGGACGCGGACCTGAGCGTGACGGTGATGCAGGTGGTGGCGCTGCGCGCGGCGATCAATGCGCGGCTGGACGTGCCGGAGCAGACGATGCAGCAGGCGCTGAGTTACGTGAAGGCGTGCGCGGTGGACAAGGGCGGGTTCGCGTATCAACCGGGCGGCGGGCCGGGGCCGGCGCGCACGGCGGCGGGGATATTGAGCATGTATCTGCTCGGTGCGTTCGATGATCCGGCGGTGGGCGAGAGCCTGGCGTGGATGCAGCAGCGCGGGTTTCGGCCGGGCGGCGGGCATTTCTGGTACATGAACTATTACGCGATGCAGGCGATGTTCCAAGCCGGCGGCGAGCACTGGTCGGGCTGGCAGCGGGAGGTGCGCGCGTTTCTGCTGGACAAGCAGAACGGCGACGGCTCGTGGCCGGCGGTGATCGACCGCGTGAAGCAGTACAACGGAAAATCACGCTGCTACTCCACCGCGATGGCGGCGATCAGCCTCGAAGTCTACATGCACTATCTGCCGGCGTATCAGCGGTGAGGGCGGGCCCGTGAAACGCCGGGACGCCAGGACGCCAGAACGTCAAGACGCGGAGGCGCCAAGAGATGATGAACTCAAAAAGATCGGCATCGCATCGTCGTCTTGATCTTCTGGGCGCTCTTGGCGTGCTTGGCGTCTGGGCGTCGTTCCTGTCAACGGAGGCGCGGGCGGGCGAGATTCGCGCGACGCTCGAAACGGAGGCGCGGATCGAGAAGGTCTGGGCGGTGCAGCGCAAGGCCGAGACGATCACCACGAGCAAGGGACGCGAGAAGGACATCGGCATGTATGGCCGGCCTCGTGCGGGACGCGTCGAAGGCGATGCGATCGTCATCGACGGCCTCGAAACGCAGGGACGCTACGACCTGCGCTTCGAGACGGCCGACGGGGCGATCGTGCAGGGCTGGGACGCAAACGTGCCGGAAAGCGACTACGTGGGCGATCCGCCGCTGGAAGATGCCGATCGACAGCGCATCCTCGAGAAGCAGGCGAGCGATCAGTTCACCGCCTTCGCCGACCGCGTGCGCGTGCTGGACATGCGGGGCAACATTCAGAACGCGGTGCTGCTCGTGGAGAAGGTGCGCTGGCGGCCGTTCGTCGGCGGGGGCTACAAGAAAGGCGAGTGGGTCTGGCGCGTCGAGCGGTGGCAATGGGAGAATCCGGACGAGCAGACGTGGGTGCCGTATCAGGAGCGGCCGTATTACGCCCTGGTGCGTCAGCGCACGGATGAGGCGGGCTACCGGGCGAAGCGCGTGGTCTATGCACGCCATCTGGGCGGCGTGGTATTGACAAGCGAGCAGCCGAAGCAGGATATTGGCGTCGTGCACGTGCCGGCGCCCACGCCGGGTGTGCACGCGGTGGATGAAGGGGGCGAGCCGATCGAAACGGTGACGCTCAAGGGCGAACGCGAAAACGCCAGCGAATGACAAGGGAGGTGGATCATGCGGGGTGGTGACATGCAATCACGTCGGAGCGCGCGCATCGGTGCGTTCGCCGTACTGCTCGTCGCGCTGATCATCGCGCCGGTTGCGGCGCAAGACGACCGCCAGCTCGGCACCGTCGGTCCGCCGCCGCGCCAGAATCCACAGCGCGAGACCGCCGCCGAGGGGTTGCCCCCCCTGCCGCTGCCCGCCGTGCCGCTGCGCCGCAGCGAACCCAAGGCCGAGCCCAGCGCGCCCACTTTCATCGCGCAGCTCGCCTACGGCAACACGCAGGATTACATGCCCAACCCCGGCGCGGTCGACAACCTCCTGCGCCACGTGCGCGAGCAACTCGACACCTGGCACGGCCACACGATCATCACGATGGACGAACTGGTAGCCATGCAGCAGGAAGGCAAACCGAACCGCATCCCCCTGCTCTACATCACCGGCTACGAACCGTTCGAGCTGACCGACACGCAACGCCTCGCCCTGCGCGAATACCTGCTCGACGGCGGCACGCTGCTCGCCATCGCCACGCTCGGCAGCCCGGAGTTCACCCAGTCGTTCCGCGCCGAGATGGCGCAGGTCTTTCCCCGGCGCGAGATGAACGTGCTCCAGCCGGACCATCCGATCTATCGCGGCTACTACCCCTACGACAACATCGAATACTTCACCGTCGCCGACGGCGCGCGCAGCCGCACCGAAAGCGTGCCGGAAATGTTCGGCCTCAACATCGCCGCGCGCACCGCGGTCATCCTCTCGCCCTACGACATGGGCTGCGGCTGGGACGAATTCTACGCCCCGCCCGCGCCGCGCCGCGGCGACCGCGCGCCCACCGTCACGCGCGCGATGATGCCCGGCGACGCCATCCGCATGGGCATCAACCTCGTCGCCTACGTCTCCGCCGAGCGCAACTTCGCGCAAGCCCAAGCCTACAC
>JBMCXL010000045.1:0-12721 GCA_048621015.1 Phycisphaeraceae bacterium | reverse complement strand
GGACAAGTGGACCGATCTGGAAGAGCTCGGTCTCGGTACCGAGGACGATGAGGGCGGCACCGAGAACGGGGACGTCGTCAAGGGTCCCGACGCCTAATACGCCCCTTGTTGTCTAAACAACCCCGAACGGCCGCGGCTTGATCGCCGCGGCCGTTCTTTTTGCGCGGGGGTGCTGCCGGTCAAGGCCGGAGCGGGCGCCCCCGGACTTGACCCGGCATCGCGGCTTTGCCCGGATTGCCCACAAGTCACCCCCGCATTGGACCGATAGCACCCTTGAGAGACCCCGAGTCCCGGAATGGCCCCCGACCTGTGGAGGCACATGGAGACCCCGCTCATGCATTCGCTGCGCTACCTCAACACCATCCTCACCCTCCTGGCCCTGCTGCTGACGCTGAACCTCTGGACGGCGTGGACCGCGTCCCCCGCCGGCAACGCGCTGACGCTCACCGAGCGCGCCGAGGCGCAGGGCGTGGTCAACGCCGGCGCCCAGCGCAAGGAGATCATCGACCTGCTCAAGAAGGTCAACGTCTCGCTCAGCGGCATCGACAAGAAGCTCAGCGACGGCAACGCCAAGGTCCAGGTCGTCGGCGACCCCGAGCAGAAGCAGCAGGACTGAGTGGCCGGCGTACGACCGGCCCGGCGCACTGAACGCCCGCGGTCTCCCGACCGTGGGCGCCCCCGCAAGTTCCGGAGCCCCACGCATGACCCCGCGCACCCTCACGCGACCGCGATCGACCCGGGCGTTCACCCTCATCGAGGTGCTGGTCGTCGTGGCGATCGTCGGCATCGCCGGCGCGATCGTGGTGCCGCACATGCTCGCCTCGGGCACACTCGGGATCCAAGCCGCGGCGCGCACGATCATCGCGGACACCCTTTACGCGCAGAACGATGCGGTCGCGGACCAGCGGCCGCGCCGCATCGTCTTCCATCCCGACACCGACAGCTATGAGCTGACCGACGCCAATGGCAACCGGCTCGACGTGCAGTGGCGCACCGGCGGCGGCGAGGACTACGCCGTCAGTTTCCAGCAGGACGGGCGCTTCCGCGGCGTTGAGATCGTCAGCGCCGACTTCGACGGCGAGAGTTACGTCGAGTTCGACGAGTTGGGCGCGCCCAATGCCGGCGGCTCGGTCCTGATCGCGTTCCAGGACACCCGCTACCGCGTCAGCGTCGCGCCGTTCACCGGACGGGTGACGGTGGAAGTGGTGGAGTGAGTGGTGGTTTCGGGTTTCTCGTTTCTGCTTTCTGGTTGGGCAGGCGGTGGAGTCGCCCTTAAAACCAGAAACCGGAAACGGGAACCCGGAAACCCAATTTGGAGGAGGCGAATGTGCCCGGTGCTTCAGGCAGACGAGCCAGGGGGTTGATCGGCGTGGATCTGGGCGCGCGCAGCGTGCGGATGCTGCAGTTGACCGCCGGCGGCGCGCGCCTGCTCGCCGCGGCGCAGCGCACCTTGCCGGGCGATCGTCCGTTGCAGGGCGAGGCCTATCACCAGGCGGTGGGCGAGGCGATCCGGTCGATGCGCGAACAGGGCGGGTTTCGCGGCCGGCGCGTCGTGAGCACGCTGCCGGCCAGCGTGGTGCATTTCAAGAACCTGCGTCTGCCCCGGATGCCGCCGACCGAACTGGCCCAGGCCGTCGAGTGGGAAGCCGCCGAGCGGTTGCAACTGGCCGATGGCCAGGTCGAGGTGCAGTACTTCGACGCCGGCGAGGTGCGCCAGGGCGACGAGCTGCGCGAGGAAGTGATCCTCATGGCCGCGCCCATCGCGTTCACCGAAGCGCACGTGCAGACGCTGGTGGATTGCGGCTTCCATCCGGTGGCGCTGGATGTCACGCCCGCGGTGCTGGCGCGCTGCCTGGACATGGAAACGGATCGACACGACCTGGCTGCGCCGGCGCGCGTGATCGTGGACATCGGCTACAGCGCGAGCAAGGTGCTGATCGTGCGCCACGGCCGGGTGCTGTTTTTCAAGCTGATCGACGTCGGCGGCCAGAAGCTGGACCAGATGGTGGCCGACCAGTTGAACATGTCGCCCAGCGAGGCGGCCGCGGCGCGCCGGCAGCACGGCGCACCGCCGACCGATGCGGTGGACGGCGCTTCCGCGTCCGGCGCGCAGCGCAGCGAGGAGGTGCAGCGCGTCGTGTACGAAGCGGTGCGCCCCGCGATCGCGGAGCTGGCGCGCGAGGTGTCGCTGTGCCTGCGCTACTACAGTGTGACGTTCCGCGGCGAGCGGCCGGAATCGGTGTGGTTGGTCGGCGGCGAGGCGCACCATGCGGCACTGCGAGCGCTGCTGGCTGACGACGTGGACGTGACGGTCACGCCGCTGGACCCGCTGGCGTCGGTGGAGGTGGGCGCGCTGGAGCCGGTGCTGAGCGGCGCCGGCGGTCGATGCGCGTGGGCCGCGGCGGTTGGCACGGCGCGCCGGCCCAGGGCGGTGACGAGCGCGGGCAAGCGGAGGGCCGCGTGATGCAGCAGCAACCGATCAACTTCCTGCCCGCCAGCTACCGCCGCCGTGTGCGCCGCCGCAACACCATGATGCGCCAGCTTGCGCTGCTCGGCATGCTCGCGCTGTTGCTGGTCGTGTGGTGGGTCGGCCAGGGCCAGCAGACCGCGGCGCTGCGCCGTTACGCGAACGAGCTGGAAGGCAATGTGCACATGGCGCGCGATCAGATGAGCGAGGTCGCACAGCTGCGCGATCAGTACAAGCATCTGCGCCACCAGATGCGCGTGCAGCAGATCCTCGCCGCACCGCTGCGGCACACGCAGATCCTCGCGACGCTCGGCCGGGAGGTGCCCGATTCGGTGACGCTGACGGACCTGTCGATGCGGACCGAGCGCGCCGCGCCCGAGGCGGTGCTGATCGCGGACGGCGAGGAGCAGGCGATGTCGCGCCACCACGAGGTGCACCTGACGCTCACCGCGCTGGCGCCGGAGGACATGGTTGTGGCGAACATGCTCAGCGCGCTGAAGCGGCATGCGCTGTTCAGCGATGCCGCCATTCAATACAGCCGCACGGTCGAGCGTTATGACGTGAGCGCGCGCGAGTTTCAGATGCGCGTGACGGTCGACCTGGACCGGGAGTTCGTCGTGGCCGACGACGCCCTGGTGGAGAGGTCGAACCATGATGACTGACCGGATTGATCCTGGTGAATGGAAGCGGCTGGCGCTCGTGGCGGTGCTGGCGGTGGTGCTCGCGGTCGGCGTCTGGCTGCCGGCGCACCATCGGCGCGTCGCGCTGCAGGAGCGCATCGCCGAGGCGCGTCGCGAGCTGGGCAGGGACCTGGTGGACACGCGGAACCTGCCGGAGCTGCACCGGCGCGTGCGGAAGCTGCACGCCACGCTCGAAGGGGCGCAGCGCTACGTTCCGCAGGAGGACGAGCAGGATCAGTTGCTCCGCGATCTGACCGAGGCGATGCGGGCTCATGCGGTGGTCGATCCCGAGTTGGTGGTGCACGAGACGCGCGAGCTGGCCGGCTACAGCGTCGTGCCGATGCGCATCGAGTTCCGCAGCTCGTTCCCCGCAGCGTTCGGCGTGCTCCAGCGGATCGAGTCGATGTCGCGGCTGGTCCGGGTCGACGAGTTCCAGCTCGAGCCGGTGCGGAAGGAGCGGGCCGACTCTCCGCTGCGGGTGACGCTGAAGCTGAGCACGTTCCTGGCGCGGGGCGCGGCCGCGGATGACGCGCAGGAGACGGAGACATGAGCGAGCTCTGGCAGCGCACGATGACCGAGCTGCGCAATCCGCGCAAGGGGGGGTTGATCCTGCTCCTGCTGCTGGTGGCGGCGGTGCTGTGGGGCCGGTTCTTCTGGCAGCAGGTGCCGCGCAGCGCCTCGGCGGACGTGGCGGCGGTGACGGAGCCGGCTGACGCGGTCGAGCCCCTGGCCGAGCCGCTGCTGCCACCCGAGCGAGAGCGGGCCAGGGTGGAGCTGGATCTCAGCGACACCCTGCCCCGCGACCTGTTCGCCCTGCGGCCCCGGCTGTACGGGGGGCGAATGAATGAAAGTTCTGGGCAAATGGGGGAAAAGTCCCCCCCCGAACCGGCCGATGAGAAGGGACGGCTCGCCAGCGCCCGTCGTGCGGTCGCGGAATTGAGCCTGCAGAGCATCGCCACGGGCGAGCACCCCCACGCGGTCATCAACGACCAGGTGCTGGCTCCGGGGCAGCGGATCAACGGCATGAAGGTGATCCGCATCGGCCAGCGCCACGTGATGCTGGGCTGGGACGACCTGACGATTCGACTCGAGATGGAGTGATCGCACACACACGCACGCACACGTACGCATTCTCACCTGAGATCCTCGTGGAGGCTTGCAAGGAGCGCTTTAGATGCTGACTCGGAACAAAACACGTCTGGTGACGCTTTTTTTTATGACCTTCGGGTCCGTCTGTGTCGGCTCGGCAATCGAGGCGACGGCACAGACGCAGACCGATCAGCAGGCAGACACCACTGCCGCCGCGCCCGCCGGCGAGGAAACGGCTGATCAAAGCCAGCCCGCCGCCGACGCGGACGCCAGCGGCGGTGACGCCGCCGAGGCCGAGGCCATGCCCGCCGCCGATACCGACGGCGCCGACATGACCGAGTCCGGCGCTGCGGCCGCGGACGTCGAAAAGCCCGAACTGCCCGCCGGCCAGCAGGTCGACGTCGGCTCGTTCGGCGAGATCGACCTGCACGTCAAGGACCTGAACCTCACCAAGGTCCTCCAGCTGCTGTCGATCCAGAGCAAGCGCAACATCGTCGCCAGCCGCAACGTCAGCGGACAGATCTCCGCCGACCTTTATGACGTCGGCTTCTACGAGGCGCTCGACGCCATCCTGCACACCAACGGGTTCGGCTACGTCGAGAAGGGCAACTTCATCTACGTCTACACCCAGGAAGAGCTGGAGGCGATTGAGGAGCAGGACCGCAAGCCCGTCACCAAGGTCGTGCGCCTCGACTACCTCACCGCCAACGACGCGTCCGCGTTCGTCAGCCCCATGCTCTCGGGCAGCGGCACGATCTCGGTCAGCGGTGAAACCGAAGAAGGCTTCCAGCCCACCATGCAGGAAGGCGGCGCCGACAGCTTCGCGCATGCCGCCACGCTCGTCATCCGTGACTATCCCGAAAACGTCGAAGAGATCGCGGCCGTGCTCGAAGACCTCGACCAGCGCCCCCGCCAGGTGCTCATCGAGGCCACCGTGCTCCAGGCCCAGCTCAGCGAGAACAACGCCTACGGCGTGGACTTCGCCATCTTCGCCGACCTCGAGGTCGACGACTTCACCCAGCCGCTCGGATCGGTCGACGATCTGATCTCCGGTGAGGGCCGCGGCGGCCAGGTGTTCGACAACGGCGGCGGCGCCCAGGGCACGCCCGGGCAGACCGGCGTCGGCGATTCGACACTCAAGCTCGGCTTCCTCGGCAACGACGCGGCCGTGTTCATCAAGGCCCTGGACAGCGTCACCGACACCACCGTGCTCGCCACGCCCAAGGTGCTCGTGCTCAACCGCCAGCGCGCCGAGTTGCTCGTCGGCCAGCGCCTCGGCTACCTGTCCACCACCGCCACCGATACCTCGACCACCCAGACCGTCGAGTTCCTCGACATCGGTACGCAGCTCACCGTGCGCCCCTTCCTCAGTGATGACGGGTTCGTCCGCATGGAGCTGAAGCCGCAGGTTTCCAACGGCGACACCGAGCTGGTCGGCGGGTTCGTCATCCCCAACCAGACGACCCAGGAGCTGACCTCCAACGTGATGGTCGAGTCCGGTCAGACCGTCGTGCTCGGCGGCCTGTTCAAGGAAGACACCACCGTCGGCCGGCGCCAGGTGCCGTTCCTCGGCGACGTGCCCGTGGTCGGTCCCGCGCTGTTCCGCGGTCACGACGACAGCGTCACCCGCAGCGAGGTCATCTTCCTCATCAAGCCGACCGTCATGAAGGACAAGAAGCTCTACGCCAAGGGTGAGCGCGCCAAGCGCGACATCGACCTGGTCCAGGTCGGTGCCCGCGAAAGCCTGCTGCCCTGGTCGCGCACCAAGCTCACGCACTCGCACCTGAAGAAAGCGTATGAGTACAAGCGCGAAGAAAACCTCGAGATGGCCTTGTGGCACACCGATCTCGCCCTGCACGCCGATCCCACGATGATCGAGGCGCTGCGCCTCAAGGAGAAGCTCAGCGGCGAGAAGATGCTCATCCCCGACCATAGCGTCCTGCACGATGCCGTCAATGGCATGGTCGACGAAGAGGCCGGCGAGGAAATGGAAGGCGCCGAAGACGACGCCGACCAGATGGAAGGCGACCTCGACGAGGACGCCGAGCCGATGGACGGCGACGCGGAAGGCGAAGCCGATGAGTTCGACGACGTGCTCGCCCCCGATGCGCAGGACAGCGATGCGCAGAACGGCGATGCACAGAACACGGACGGCCAGGACATGGACGACCCCGCGTCGGCCGAGGCGGACGAGGCGTCCGCCGACGAGTCGGCCAGCGCTGACGCTTCGCAGGACGAGGCGGCCGCGCAGGACGAAGCTTCCGCCCAGTCCGAGTCCGAATCGATGGACCCGGCGATTGAGTCCGCGATGGACGAGGTGATCGACAGCGAGTCGGCCGCTTCGGACGCGGACGATGAAGACGCGCAAGCCTCGGCCGAGGCTGAAGCTGACAGCGACGAGGCCGATGATGACAGCGATGACGCCGTCGTCTTCCCCGCGGCCGACACGACGGAGTAACGCTTCATGCCGGCTCGCTCGATCCAGGGTTGATGTGAAGTTGTTGAAGTGAAAAGTTGAAGATTGAAAAGTGAGCGCAAAGCCCGGAGGCGAAAGTCTCCGGGCTTTGCCCAAATCCAAGGACCGGTTACGCCCTCAGGAGGCACCTCCATGCATCGCCATTCACACCGTCGCCACCGTGCCATCGCCATTCCGTCCCTGCTGACCGCGTCGCTGCTGATCGTGCTGGCGGGTTGCCAGAATACGCAGCACGACGAGAGCATGAACGCAGCGGATAACCGTTGGCTCGCCTTGCGCTCGAACATGATGCTCAAGATGGCCGAGCAGCAGTTCGAGACCGGCGACCTCGACACCGCGCGCCAGACGATCAACGATGCGCTGCAGATCGACCCGGAGAATGATCGCCTGTATGTCATCGCCGGCCGCATCGCGCTCGAGGAAGACCAGCTCGAACGCGCGTTCCGCCACTTCAACGATGCGCAGGAGTTCAACGAGAACAACCCCGAATCGCACTATTACCAGGGCATCATCCTCCAGCGCTGGCAGCGCTACGAGGACGCCGAGCAGGCCTACCGCCGCGCTTATGACGCCCAGTCCGATGAGCCGGCCTACCTGATGGCGCTCAGCGAGATGATGATCGAGCGTGGCCGCGCGGATGAAGCGCTGACGATGCTCGAGGAGAAGCTCGATTACTTCGACCAGAACTCGGCCCTGCGCGCCCAGGTCGGCTACCTCTACAAGCTCAAGGGCGAGCCCGCCAAGGCCGTCGGCTTCTTTCAGCAGGCCGCGCTGATGAACCCCGACGATCCCAAGCTCCAGGAAGAGCTGGCCATGGCGCAACTCGACGCCGGCGAGCACGAGCAGGCGATCGCCACGCTCGAATCGCTGCTCGATGATCGGGACATGCGCGCCCGCCGCGACCTGCGCCGTACCCTCGCGCGGGCCTACCAGACCATTGGCCGCACCGACAAGGCGCGCCAAACCTACCTCGAGCTGGCGCGCAGCCCCCACGGCAAGCCGTCCGACTGGCTGCGCCTCGGTGAGCTGGCGTGGCAGGCCGAGGACCTGGGCGCCACCCTCCAGGCCGCCAACCGCGTCATCGAGCTCGCCCCGCAGCGCTACGAGGGCTATTTCATGGCCGGGCTGGTCTGGCACAAGCGTGGTCGGCTCGACGACGCCCTGACCATGTTCGACCGTGCCGCCGACCGCGCCGCCGACCGCAGCGAGCCGTTCATCATGCGCGGCCTCTCGCTCCAGCGCGCCGGCCGCACCGCCGCCGCCCGCGACGCTTACCAGCAGGCCCTGCAGCGCAATCCGGATGACCCGCGCGCGCAGCGCCTTCTGAACCAGCTTGACACCGTCGCCCAGTGAGCGCGCCGCCCAAAGGACCCGATACACCTCTGGGAAGACCGGTGGTCCAGTCGCCCCGTGGCGAGTGGGTCCGGTGGCCGGGTGGCCGAGCCGCTGAGCGGTCGCGTGTGAAGCGCATCAGTGCCTTCCACGCCTGACCGTCGGGTTGGCCGGTCACTGACCACTGCCGCACGCCACCGGTGTTGCCGGGAGGAGATCGAGCTTGTCCTTTTTTCGCTGGCTCAGCGTGGGCCTGGCCGTCGTCAGCGCGTTGCTGATTGCCGGGTGGACTGCGCTGCTCATCCGCCCCGGATGGGTGGGTGGCGGGGCGACCTACATTGGCACGCTCGTCGCCGCGGCGCTGCCGGCGTTGATCCTGGCGGTGGGCCACTGGCTGCTGACCAGCGCTTACGAAGCCGAGTTGCGCCGCCTGACCAGCCACATCGAATCGCTCGACGAGGATCAGGCCCAGGAGTGTCCTCCGCCGCGTGTGCGTTTCGGCCTGGATGACCTGGCGGCGGTGGTGCATGAGCGCGTGGCGTCGATGCGCCAGCGGTTGCGCACGCTCGGCCGGCAGCGCCGCGAGTTGGAGGTGCAGGCCCGCGTCGCCGAGGCCGAGCGCCGTCACCTGGAGGCGATCCTCAACGCCATCACCGACGCGGTCATCGTGACCGACGCGTTCAACGAGATCGCCCTCGCCAACGAGTCCGCCGCACGCGTGCTCTCCTTCGAGCTGGCCGGTGCCCAGCGGCGGCCGATCGACGAGGTCGTGCACGATCCGACGCTGGTCAAGCTCATCAAAGACACGCGCGCCGGCGGGCGCGCCTCGATCCGCCGCAACGTCGAGCACCGCATCGGGCACAACGGCCAGACCTGCGTCTACGACGTCACGCTCGCGTGTGTGCCGGGCAGCTCTGGCCGCGCCGGCGCGCCGGCGCAGCGCGGTGGCGCCGATGGTAACGATCGTAACGGTCGCAGCGGCGGTCACGGCGCGCCCGCGGCGGGCGTGGTCACCATCCTGCGCGACGTCACGCGTGAGCGCGAGATCCAGGAGATGAAAAGCGACTTCGTCTCCAACGTCTCCCACGAGCTGCGCACGCCGCTGTCCAGCATCAAGGCGTACATGGAGATGCTCGTCGACGGCGAGGCCCAGGACGAAGCCACGCGCACCGAGTTCTACAACATCATCCACGGCGAAACGAACCGTTTATCCCGCCTGATCGACAATATCCTCAACATCAGCCGCATCGAATCGGGCATCATCAAGGTGCAGCGCGAGCACATCTCGCTGCCGCAGCTCGTGCGCGAGGCGATGGACGTCATGCAGCCACAGGCCCGCGCCAAGCGGATCGAGCTGGTCGTCGTGCCCACACCGGTCTATTTCCAGGTTTTCGCCGACCGCGACATGATCCACCAGTCGCTGCTGAACTACATCGGCAACGCGATCAAGTACACGCCCGAGGGGGGGCAGGTGACGGTCGAGCTGTCGGTGGACGAGCACGCGGGGCTGGTGACCGTGGCGGTCAGCGACACGGGCGTGGGGATTCCGGACGAGGACCTGCCGCACCTGTTTGACAAGTTTTATCGGGTCTCGGACCACAAGAAGCTGGCCAAGGGCACGGGGCTGGGGTTGAACCTGGTCAAGCATGTCGTCGAGACGGTTCATGGCGGTCAGGTGGGTGCGACCAGTCGGTTAAATGAGGGGAGCACGTTCACGTTCAGCCTTCCAATCGCCGAAAACGTTTAGGGGGGTCGTGCCAGTGGACCGGCTGGTCCGGGGGCGGCGGCTTTGTGGTGCAAGTCGCTCGCCCGCGGCCCGGTCCCGCAGCCCGACGTGCCGGACGGTCCGGGGGGCGGAGTGAACCATGCGGACTCAGCCGTTGATTCTGGTGGTTGATGATGAGAGTCACATTCTCCACGTGGTCAGCTTGAAGCTGAAGAACGCCGGGTATCAGGTGATCACCGCGGAAGACGGCGAGGAAGGCGCGGCCGCCGCGCTGGAGCATCTGCCGGACATGATCATCAGCGACTACCAGATGCCCTACATGACCGGCCTGGAGATGTGCCTGAAGCTGCGCGGGGAGGAGGCGACGCGCGATATCCCCGCCATCATGCTGACCGCGCGCGGGTTCAGCCTCGCCGAGCATCAGTTGGCGCAGGCGCGCATCTCGGCGGTCGTGAGCAAGCCGTTCAGTCCGCGCGAGATTCTCACGCACGTGTATGAGTTGCTGGGCGATCAGCCACAGAACGGTCAGGAGAATGTTTCGACGCCGTGACCCTTGCCCCGAGCCATCCTGCCGCCACCGACCTGCCCGCGCCGCTGCGCGAGCGCCTGGGTGAACTGGGCGTGACGCTGCTGCATGTGGCGCCGGACGGCCGGGCGCAGATCCAGCAGAACGGCGCGTGGATCGCGCGCCTGCTGGTGCAGGCGCCGTCGTTCCGCGTTTCGCTGCGCCGCGCGTGGGACCAGTTGCTCGAGCGCCCGGACACGCCGGTGACGCTCTGGCCGGGCGTGTGGCTGGTGGGCCTGCCGTCGCGCCGGCGGCGCCGCCTGGGCGCGGCGCACGACCGCTCGCCCGTCTCGGCCGTGCTGCTGGTCGGCGCCGAATTGCTGGAGAGCGAGCAGTTCCGCGCCGTCTGCGACAATCACGAACTGGACTACCGCGCCACCGCGGCGCGCGTCGCGCACGATCGGCTGGTCAGCAGCGCCGAAGTGCATCGCCTCGCGCAGATGATCGCGTGGATGCACGAGGACGCGGCGCAGCTCAACCGCCACATGGACGAGCTCAAGTCGCTCAGCACCGAGCTGGGCGAGGCGTACGAGGAGCTGAGCCTGCTTTACAAGCTCTCGGGCAGCATGATCGTCAATCAGCCGGCCGAGCAGTTTCTCACCAACGCCTGCGGCGAGTTGCAACAGGTGGTGGGCGTGAGCTGGATGGCGCTGCTGCTCGCGGATGAGCCGCGCCTCGAAGAGCTGTGCGACCAGCTCTTCCTCGCCGGGCCCGTGGCGCATGAAACCCACACCATGCGCGCCATCGGCCAGCAGATCATGGAGTGCATCGGCGAGCGCCGCGAGCCGATGGTCGTCGACGATACGCGCGAGCTGGCAGTGGAAGGCCTCTCGGAGATCGCCGACGACCTGATCGTCATTCCCCTGCGCAGTGAAAAGCAGCGGCTGGGCATCCTCTTCGGCAGCAACAAGCTCGACGGCGCCACGCTCACGTCCGTCGACTCCAAGCTGTGCGACTCGCTCGCGAACAGCCTGACGATCTTTCTCGAAAACCGGATGCTCTACGACGACATGCAGGCGATGTTCCTGGGCACCCTGCATGCGCTGACCTCGGCGATCGACGCCAAGGACAGCTACACGCACGGTCACTCGGAGCGCGTCGCGCTGATGGGGCGCAAGCTCGCCGAGGCCGCCGGACTCGATACGCACACCTGCGAGCGCGTCTACATCGCCGGGCTCGTGCACGACGTGGGCAAGATCGGCGTGCCCGAGCGGGTGCTGTGCAAGCCCGGCAAGCTGACCGCGCGGGAGTTCGACCTCGTCAAGATGCACCCCGAGATCGGCGGGCGCATCCTTCAGGACATTCGCCAGATGGAGGATCTTTTGCCGGGCGTGCTCTATCACCACGAGCGCTGGGACGGCGCCGGCTATCCGCAGGGCCTGGCCGGCGAGGACATCCCGCTGTTCGGCCGGTTGCTCGGGCTCGCCGATGCGTTCGACGCGATGAGCAGCGACCGCACCTACCGCGCCGCGATGCAGTTCGACCACGTGATCGCGGAAGTGCGCCGCCACGCGGGCACGCAGTTCGACCCGCAGCTCGCCGAGCTGTTCGTCAACCTCGACTTCCAGCCGTTCTTCGACCTGATCCAGAAGCATCAGCAGAACAAGCTGCGAAGGCCGGCATAGACAGTTTCAAGTTCCAGGTTTCAAGTTCCAAGTTGTCGGCGACGGAGCCACCTTCCGGAACTTGAAACTTGAAACTTGAAACCTGGAACTGACAAATGAAGCTCGCGTGCGAAGATTATGACGACATCAGCGTGATGAGCATCAAGGGCGAGCTCGTCGCGGACGAGATCGAGCGTTTTCGCAAGACCGTGCAGCAGCGCTTCGAGCAGAGCCGGGTGCGCGACTTCGTCCTCGATTGCAACGAGATGGACTTCATCGATTCCCAGGGTTTGGAGTCACTGCTCTGGCTCCAGGACCAGTGCGCCGATCGGCTGGGCCAGATTCGACTCGCCGGCTGCCACGACAACATCCGCACGATCTTCCGCATGACACGCCTCGCGCCGCGCTTTGACTGCCACGACGATGTCGACGCGGCGCTGAAAAGCCTGAGATAGAAGGAATGTCGAATTTCAAATGCACGAATGTCGAAAGAATGACCCAGTGGCCAATAACGAATGTCCAAACCACCCGCTGCGGACTGATCGCTTAAGCGACCAGTCCAGTGAGCATCTGAATCACCGGTTATTGGTCATTCGCCATTCGACATTCTTTCGCCATTCGTGCATTTGACCTTCGACATTCAGGGAACTCCACCGATGTCCTTCGCCTCCACGAGCACGCCCGACCCCGCCACCACGCCCGCGCCGCGCGCCGTGCGCGTCGGCGACCTGCTGCTCGAGAAGGGCGCCATCACGCGGGAGCAGCTCGACCAGGCGCTGGAC
>JBMCXL010000044.1:0-12728 GCA_048621015.1 Phycisphaeraceae bacterium | reverse complement strand
ACTTTGACGGGTGCCACGGCTTATCCGCGAAGCGGTAAGCCGTGCGAGCGCCGGACGAGGCACGGCTTGCCCTTCGGGTCAAGCCGTGGCACCCCACCCCGGCAAAGTACACCACCACCGCACCGAGGAAAAGATTGACCGGATGATGCGCGAGTGCGACAATAGGGAACGGTTTCAAGTTCCAGGTTTCAAGTTTCAAGTTTGCGGAGACGGCGGCGAAGCCGCCGGTCAACTTGAAACCTGAAACCTGAAACCTGGAACTTGGAACTTGAAACTGACCCCGGAGGGAGGCGATGGGTGGTGAGCGTCACAGTTTCACGTGGGAAGCGCTTGCGCAGCAGTGGTTCGAGCAGGAGTGGCGCGCGGTCACGCAGCGCGCGGGCCAGCGGCGCTGGCGCTTGTTGACGTGCGAGGCATGCCCGCCGCAGTCGCTGCTGCCGGTGCTGGTCGAGTTGCTGGACGAGGCGCATGATCGGCCGGTCGCGGAGCTGGAGCCGGTGGTGCGCGAGCTTGTCGCGGAACGCAACTTCGTCGAGGAATCGGGCGACCCGGTGATGGAAGGCCGGCAGGCGGAGGTGATGAAGCTGTACGTGGCGGTGTACCTGCGCGTGCTCGAAAGACTGCGCCAGCAGGCGCTGGACAGCGGCGCGTGGTCGAACATGCGCGCCACGCCCGAGATGTTCGGTTGAATGCAGTGGCGCCGGCGCCGCGCTTTTCGTCAGATTCCCTTCATGTCAGAGCAAACCCCTCCCGACAAGGCGCGCGGCGCGGACGGTCGCGCCGATGACGTGCAGCTGCTGAGCCCCTTTCCCGATCATCGCGATCTGTACGTGCTCATCGCCGGCGTGGTGCTCGGCGTCCTGCTCAGCGGCGCGGTGCTGGGCCACCTCGCCCCGTCGCTCTACAACAACTGGTTCGTCGGCGGCCAGGACACGCTTGAACAGATCGAGCAGCGGCGCGCCGAGCAGCGCCAGACGCTGCAGGATCTCGCGGGCACCGGTGTCAGCCGCACGGCGATCGAGGAGCGGCGCGACCAGTTCGAGCGCGAACTGGAGCAGTTGAACCTGCGCCTCCAGGTCGAGCGCGCCGCCCATACGCAATGGCTCGTCGGCCGCCTCAACGCGCTGGTGCTGGCGATCCTGGCGGTGATGGTGCTCGAGGTGCTGGCAAGTCCAACAGTGACCGCGACGGGGCGGGTCAAGGTGCCGGTCGCGGTGAGTCGGCTGATCACGGTGCGCTATGCGCTGATCGCGCTGTGGCTGGCGATCGTCATCGCGCGCCCGAGCCTGCTGCGCGAGGTGCCGATCACCTTTCTCGTGCTGCTCATGCTCGTCGCCCTCGCCGCGGCGTTCGTGCCGCTCGGCCGGCGCGGCGCGAAAGATTCAGCCATGGATGAACACAGATAAAGATAGAAGGAAGAAAGGAGCGCGGAGGCGCAAAGAATCACGCGACAAGTCGCGTCGCTTCATATTCTGCTCTCCTGCTCTTCTGTTCTCCTGTCTTTTTATCTGTGTTTATCTGTGTTCATCTGTGGCTCACTCCCCGCATGCTGAAGCAGGATCGGATCGAGCACCTCGCAGATGGTGTGGTAGAGCAGCAGGTGCGTTTCCTGAATGCGGGCGGTGGTGTCGTGCGGAACGATCAGCTCCACCTCCGCCATGCCGCGACAGGCGCCGCCGGTTTTGCCGAGGAAGCCGATGGTGTGCACGTCCAGTTCATGCGCAGCTTGCAGCGCGAGGCGCACGTTTTCGCTGTTGCCGCTGGTGGAAAAGACCGCGAGCACGTCGCCCGCCTGGCCGAACGCACGAACCTGGCGGGCGAAGATTTCCCGCGGCGGATAGTCGTTCATCAAAGCGGTGACGACGCTGTGCTCGGCGGTGAGATCGAGCGCTGGATAGCCGGGGCGGTCGAGGTGGTAGCGGCCGGTGATCTCGGCGGAAAAGTGTGCCGAATCCGCCGCGCTGCCGCCGTTTCCGCAGCACATCAGCTTGTTGCCGCCCAGCAGCGCGTCGCGCAGCAGCGCCGCGGCGCGCTCCAGCGGCTCGGTCAGCGGTTCCAGTTGCGCCAGCAGCGCCCGCGCCTCGGCGACGTTGCGGCGAACGGTGGCGGCGGCGTCAGGGGGATTCATGCGTGGTTTCCTGCGGTTCCGGCTCCGGCTGCGATGGGGACGCGGACGGAACGGAGATGCGGTTCTGTTTGGGATCCTTGCCGCGGCTTTCCCACTTCAGCACGCGATTGGTCAGCCCGGGCAGGATCGTCGCCAGCCCCAGACCCAGCCGGGCGATCCCCAGCGGCCAGACCTCGGCGCGCGGGCGGCGCAGCGCGGCGACGATCTTGCGCGCCACCTTCTCCGGCGTCTGCGTGAATAGCCCGGGCGTGTTCACCATGCCCGGCCCGTCGCCGCCGGCCATCTGCTCGGCCGTGTCGAAAAAGTCCGTCTTCGTGCCCACCGGATGAACGCTGGTGACCTCGACCTCGTCCTGAAGCTCGCTGCGCAGCGCGCCGGCGATGCAGTCCTGCGCCGCCTTCGTCGCCGAGTACGCGCCGAACCACGGCAGCCCGATCTCGCTCGCCGCCGACGAGCAGATCAGCAGGTGACCCAGGCCATTCCCGGTGCGCCGCAGGTACGGCACCGCCTCGCGCACGACGCGCAGCGTGCCGAAGTAGTTGACCTCGAAGATCGCGCGGTGCTGCTCGTCGGTCGTATCGAGCACCGACGACGCAAGGCCATAGCCCGCGTTGGCAAAAGCCACGTCCACCCGGCCCAGCTCCGCCCAGGCGCGCTCGAACAGGTGCGCCACGTCCCCGTCCTCGGCCACGTCGCAACGGACGGTCACCACTCGCCGGCCGAGCTGCTCGATGCGGCCGGCAACGTCGCGCAGGCGAACCTCGCGCCGCGCCGCGATCGCCACGTCCATGCCCGCCGCGGCACAGGCGACGGCCGTCGCGGCGCCGATGCCGGAGCTGGCGCCGGTGATGACGATCACTTTGTCGCGCAGGTCACGGCCCATGGGATGAGTGTCACGCCCGGAGGGGCCGTTTGCAAGTGGGTGGCACGCAGCCGCGCCGCTCACGCGCGGATTCGAGCGGGAACGGCCCGATGCGGCACAGGAGGGCGGCGAGCGACTCGGTGGCCAGGCATTGGCACGTGTCATCCGCGTTGCGATCAATTCGCAGGCGGTGAAACCGCCTTGTGTTGTTTAGCGGGCGATCGCAGATCGCCATGGTTACGCCTGTGAAATCATCGCAATCCGTATCAGCCGCAGCTTGAAATCGTGGCACCTGTGCGAGGAACTGTGGAGCGTGTGTGAGTGGAGAGTAGAGAGTGGGGGGCGTGCATTGTTCCCACCCTCCACTCTCTACACTCCACTCTCCACCGCTACATGCGTCGTGGGCATGGCACCCGGCGCAATCCCTCGACCTCGTTCGGCCGCTGGCTGTGCCGTCTTCCGCGTGACTTACCATCAGGCCGGGGAACAGGGCGGCCCAGTCCCGGGAACACCCCCGCCGCCGTGGCGGCCGAAATGATAACCAACATTGGTGAGTGACATCGCATATGGTTGACATTTGCGAGGCCTTTGTTATCTTTTCCGGTGCGGGACGAGGGGCGCGGCCGGCGCGGTCTTGGAGGGATTGTCCCCCGGTTGGCGGCCTGTGCCCGGTCGTGGTGAAGGATGATGTCATGGCTTCGCGAGTCACGGGAACGGACTATCGTCCCGGGCAGGGGCCGGCTCAGGCGGCCGTCCTGCCTGTCCGCCGCGTTTACCAGGCCTTGCGGCAGCGCGTGGTGGAGGGAGAGTATCAGCCGGGCGAGAAGATCCCCACCGAAAAGGAACTGGGCGACGAATTCGGCGTCAGTCGGCTGACCGTGGCCAAGGCCATGGCCCACCTGGTGGCCGAGCGGCGCGTCGAGCGGTTCCGCGGCCGGGGCACCTACGTGCTCCGCCCGGAGGATGGCGACAAGGCGGAAGGGGCGGATTCGCGGGCGACCGAGGCCCGGCGGATCACCTTCCTGAGCCCGGGGCAGGAGCAGGGGCCGGTCCACATCCGCCACGGGATCCTCGAGGGGCTGCACGAGGCACTCGAGGCGGTGGGGTATTACGTGGGCGTCGATTTTTATGCCGACCTGGAGCAGCATCTTTCCAAGCTCGAAAAGCTCGGCGAGGACCGGCACGCCGCGGCGTTCGTGGTCTGGCCCGAGCCGGACGCGCGCACGCGTGAGAAGCTGACGGCGCTGATCGAGCGCCGCTTTCCCGTCGTGCTGGTGGACACGTACCTGCCCGATTTCGCGTGTGACTACGTGGTGACGGACAACGTGGCCGGCGGGGCGCTGATGGTGCGGCACCTGGCCGACCTCGGGCACCGGCGCATCACCTACATCACCGAGTGGCCGGACCGCACCAGTCTGCGCAACCGTCTGACCGGTTACCTGCGCGGCCTGGTGTGCGAGGACGTGCCGGTGACCGAGCGCAGCGTCGTGACCGTCGACTCCTGGGCCTCGGCGGACGTGGGCAGCGTGATCGATGAGCTGTTCGACGCGCCCGAGCCGCCCACGGCGATCTTCGCCTCGCACGATTACCTGGCGATGAACGTGCATTGGGCGCTGCGCGAGCGCGGGCTGCGCGTGCCGGAGGACATTTCCCTGGCCGGCTACGACAACATCGACGCGGCGCAGCATTTCGCCGTGCCGTTGACGACGGTTTCGCAGGACTATTTCCAGATGGGCCACGTCGCCGGGCAGATCCTGCTCGAACGCTTCGGCAAGCCGGAGCCGACGGTGAACTACCAGCAACTCATTCAGCCGCGGCTGGTAGAGCGCGCCTCGACGGCGGCGCCGCCGCAGCGCGAATCGACGGACAAGACAAAGAGGTAAGCAGGCAGCACATCGGTGACGGTTCATTTCAGGCGATCGCGGTCATTTACGATGCCGTTGCAAGGGAGATTCACAATGGGCACCTTCCGATCAATCCTGGCGGGGTTGGTGCTGGCGGGTACAGCCTTGGCAATGAGCGCGGCAAGCGCCAGCGCGGCCGTGGTTGGTATCACCGGCGTCACGCTCGATCCCACGCCTTCGGGCAACATTCGCGATACGACCCACGTGACCTCGTTCACCACCCCCAGCGGCACGTGGAGCGATATCGTCGGCGCGGATTCAGCCTCGAACGTGACGACCGATCCCTCGCCGGGCAACGAGTCGGGCATCCGCAACTTCTGGGGCGCCGACAGCAGCGAGATCGACGGCACCGCCTCGATCACCGGCGCCAACGCGCTCGACCTCGGGCACGGCATCCTCAGCATTTCCACCATCGACGTTCAGTTCGGTACCGTCCTCCAAGGCGCCGGCGGCAGCGGCAACGACATCTTCATCTTTGAAGTCAGGGGTGATGAGCAGCTCACGATCAAGCCGCTCGACGACAGCGGCAGCCCGATCGGCGACTTTTCCCTGTCCATCAGCGACACCGACTGGGGTGACACCGGCTCGGATCGCACGGTCAACACCGAGAATGTGGGCAACGGTGTCATCGGGCCGTACTCCCACGACGTCGCCGGCGTCGCGTTCGACCTCAGCGACTTCACGGGCACGGGCGAGCTTGCCGGCGTCACGGGCCTGCGCATCACCGACAGCGCGGGTAGCTTCGGCACATCCGTCGTCGGCTACACCGTGCCCGAGCCGGCCTCGGCGACGCTGCTGGTGGTCGGCGGCTTGGTACTTCTGATGCCGCGGCGCAGATCGCGCGGCCACGCATGAGCCGGGCGAACCTTGCCCGTTGCCTGTTTCAACGACCGACACCGGAAAGAATCGACATCCAAATCAAGCGAGCACCAGTCCAATCCTTATCTGGCGGGCCATTCACCTCATCCCAACCAATCCCGTTGGAGAATCGATCATGCACATTCACGCCTGCTTCAACATCACGCGCGACAGCCACCAGCGCCGGCACCGCACCGGCTTCACGCTCATCGAACTACTCGTGGTGATTTCGATTATCGCTTTGCTCATCGCGCTGTTGCTGCCGGCGTTGCAGGCGGCGCGTGATGCGGCGCACCAGGCGCAATGCGCGAGCAACCTGCGCCAGTTCGGGATCGCGTATCATCACTATGCCCGGGACTATGACGGCCTGCTGCCGACGCCGCGAAACTGGACGTACCTGAAGCTGAACGCGAGCTTCGCCGGCGGAGACTCGCCCGTGTATCGGGATTATCTGGGTCAGAGCAAAGCGATATACCGTTGTCCGAGCGCACCGCGCAACCAGGACGACACGGACCAGTACTACGGTCCCAACCGGTTCGATCACAAACTCTCTTACTGGCAGAACAAGCTGGTCGATCACGATCCGCCGAACTGGGTCAAGCAGATCTACAACGACAAGATCTCTGCCGGTGGGCATGGTGGACACATTGACAATTCCTGGGCGCGCCCGGATCGTCTGGCCGTGCTGATCGGCGGCGAGAACATCAACGAAACGTCCTACAACCCCAAGTGGCAGCAAGGCGGAAACCCGGCAGCGCCGGCCAAGCTGGGCGGTCGACACGGCGGTCGGCCGCTGTATCAGTCCAGCCCTTCGAAGCGCAAGGGTGGCGAGAACGTCATGTTTCTCGACGGCCACGTGCAGTTCGTGCCGTTCCGGCCATGGTTCACCCATCCCGACCCCATTCAAACGCTCAGCATCCGGATGACCCGCGGCCTGCCCTGGGGCTATTGATGAGCCTGCGTCGGTTGTCTCCCGCGTGGGCCATGTCTGATGCGGCGGGTGCGCTTGCAAGTTGGTGCCGAAGGCTCGACACTTTGTCGTTATGACCTTCGAGCCCATGACCGACGAGCAACTGGTCCAGCGCATCCGCCACGCGGCGCTGCTGCATGGTGATTTCACGCTGCGCAGCGGCCGCAAGAGCAAGTATTACCTGGACAAATACCGTTTCGAGACGGAGCCGGACATCCTGGCGGCGCTCGCCGAGCGGCTCGCGCGGCACGCGGACGAGCGCGTCGATCGGCTGGCGGGCGCGGAACTCGGCGGCATCCCGTTGGTGACGGCGACGGCGCTGCGCACCGGCAAGCCGGCGATCTTCATTCGCAACCAGAAGAAAGACTACGGCACCGCCCAGCAGATCGAGGGTCGGCTGGAGCGCGGCGATCGCGTGCTCGTGGTCGAGGACATCGCCACGACGGGCGGACAGGTGCTGGAGGCGGCGCAGCAGCTCACGGAACTGGGCGCGCACGTCGTGAAGATCGTCGCGGTCATCGATCGGCAGGAAGGGGCGCGCGAAAACATCGAGGCGGCGGGCTTCGCGTTTGAAAGTCTGCTGACCAAGGCGGACCTGGGGATTGAGGAGTGAGATGGAGCACGTTTCGGGTACGCGGAAACCTTCTCACCCCCTCCCTTTGAGGGAGGGGCAGGGGGAGGGTGGGGCGCACGTTGACCAGTTCACCATCGTCATGCGCAACAGCGCGCATGGTTGCAGTTCGCACGACCCTCCCCCAACCCCTCCCTGAGAGGGAGGGGGGTGAAGAGTGGCCGCAGCGCTCTACTCTTGTGTCTCGCGCAGGAATTGTTCGTGAACAGCCTCGGCGCGTTCGAGCAGGGGGCGTAGTGATGGTGCTTCCAGTCGCGCGCGGGCGGCTTCCTTGGCGCGATCCTTCTCCGGCGTGGGCAGGTCGGCGACGGCTGCACCCTGCAATGGGCGCCGGCGCAGGGTGTCGCCGCCCATGCGCTGCGCGAGCAGACGCGCGGTTTCTTCCGGTGGCGGCAGGCGGCGCAGTTGCAGGTCGAAGCGCGCGTTGAGCTGATCAATGACGGGGTTCAGGTCGTGCGTGACCTGCTCGAAGGTGGCGACGACGAAGCGCTGGCGATGCGGCAGGATGCGCTGGTGGAAGTCGATGTAGCCGCGCAGGGTGTGCGCGAGGGTCGTGCGGGGGTGCTTCAGGTGATTGGACAGCGTCACGGCGCGCGGGTCGCGCACGAGGATGAGCGTCGGCAGGCCGCGCCGGCAGGCGTGGATCACCACGGCCGCGGCGTGCGACTTGCAGGCCAGGCGGATGTCATCGTGCTGCGCGAGGCGCAGCGCCGTCTCGACGTAGTGGTTCGCCGAGCGGAAGAAACCTTCCACGACCAGGTCGGTGCGCGCATCCGGCAGGATCAGCGCGCGGTTGCGGCCGAGGCGGTGGCTCAGGCGGATGGCGGGGAGGAACAGCCACGGGTGGCGGCGCACGCGGAGCAGTGCTTCGTCGCGCAGGCACTGCACCGGCGAGAGGCGCGGCGGCGCGGGCGAGGCGGTGGGCTCAGGGGTTGTGGAACTGGCCTGGACCATCAGGCGAATCCCGGGGCGGCGGCGGGGGCGCGACAAGTCGCGTCGCTTCATGTGGGAAGGGGCGCGTGGTGTGCGCGTTCAACCGATCAGACCGGCGCTTTTCTGCTCGGCTTCATCAGGCGTGCTGCCGTGGATCACGACCGGGTCGATGCGGCTTTCGATGCTGACCTTGCCGTTGTCGTCGACGACGCAGACGGGGATCTTGCCGGCTTTCCAGTCGGCGAGGGGCAGCAGGGGCCAGCGCTGGCGGCGGTGGCGGTCGGGCTCGACGGTGATGTACAGGCCGCCGGCGGCGAGACGGTCGATGATGAGGCGCGGGCCGGCGAGCAGTCCGCCGATGGCGGTGATGCCGCGCGGATGGAATCGCAGGTCGTCGTTGATGTAGCTGTCCACGTAGCCCAGGGACTGGGCGTGGGTGTTGCTCATCACCTGCATGTCCCAGTAGTGCTGGGCGGAGAGGCCGCCGACCATGCCGAGGTAGCGTGCCATGTAGTCGCGCCAGAGGTTCTGGCTGACGTGGACGTTTTCGGGATCGGTGGAGGTGCGCCCGCAGCCGTAGCGCGACAGGTTTTCGCGCAGCGTGCCGGTGATGTCCTTGCGCAGGCGGTCGCCGTCGAGCATGAGCGGCTGGCCGATGAGCGTGGGCAGGAGCAGGCCGTCCACCGCGGCGTCGATGGCGTAGGCGTCGGCCTCGGGCAGTTGCTCGCCGGTCAGTGCCTGGCCGGTCCAGCCATAGAGCACGCCGGCGCCGGTGGACTCGACGCCGCCGGCGTAGTGATCGCCGCGCCACGCGACGCGGTCGATCTTCTGCATGTCTTGCTCGGCGGACGCCTCGCACTGCCGCGCCAGCTCTTCGCGGCCGAGCATCGTCAGCAGCGTGCCGGCGCCGTTGAGCGCCATGGCGCGTTTGACGGCGAAGGTGGTCTGCTTGGTCGCCACCAGGGCACTGGCGGGGCGCGCCGGGTCGCTCCCGGCAGCCACACCTTCGGAGGGAAAGCCCGAACCGTCGCGGTCGGTCCAGATCAGGTAGCGCGCCAATTGCTCGATCAGGTCGGTGTGCGTTTTGGCGGGCACGGTGTCGCCGGTCCAGTGCGTGTAGGCCTGCAACAGCAGGAGGAAGTCGCTGCTGTTGGCCAGCTCCATCGCATGGGGATGCGCTTCGCCCGCGGCGCAGCCGCCCTCGCCCAGGTCGTGGTCGAGGTATCCGCCGCCGGAAGGCTCGTGCGCGCGGGAGTGCTCGGCCCACTGGGAGAACTGCATCGCCAGCAGTTGCGGCCAAAGCGCCAGGTAAACCAGCGCGACGTTGTATTCCACCTCCAGCGCCGAATGGTGCAGGCACGCGCCTTCCCAGACGCTGAACCACTGCGAAGCCGGCGCATCCTCATCGAGAATGCGCAGCCAGAACGTGTTGCTCAGCCAGTTCTGGAAGCCTTGATTCAGCAGATGGCGCTCGGCGACATCGATCGGCGCCTGCTCGATGAGCTTCTCGAAGCGGCGCGAGTGGGCGAGGCGGTCGTCGCGCGTCTGGACCGCCTCGTCGAGCACGGCATCGAGATCGATCCAGTGATCGACGTAGCGGAAGCCGGCGTTGCGCAGCTTGCCGCCGCGCTGGACCTGCATGACCGGCTCGCCGACGTGCGCGCCCCAGACGAGGCGCCACTTGATGCCGCTGCCGGTTTCGGTGACGGGCAGCTCGCAGCGCAGGCCGTCGCCGGTGTCCAGCGCGGTGCAGCCGTCGTTGAGGCTGACGATGCGCTCGTGCACCTGGACCTGGCGCTCGTCGCCGGCGTCGGCGTGGGCGAAGCGTTGGCCGTCGATCTGGGGCGTGAGCGGGCTGGCGTAGGACAGGTCGATGCGGGCGGCGCTGCGGTTGTCGCCGTCGCCGTGCGCGGTGATGTGCGTATCGGGTCGGCGCAGGCGGATGAACAGCGTGACCTTGTTTGGCGTCGGGCCGATGGGTTTGCTGCGGCGCACCGGAGGCACGGGGTTGACCCGCATCTCCAGGTAGATCGCGGGCATCGTGCAGAGGCGCTCGTCCTGCGGATAGAAGACGCTGTGGACGTTGAACTCGAAGCGCAGGCTGTATTCTTCGCTGTAGCCGCGGAAGGTGATGGAGTTGATGCGCTCGAACTGCTCGGGGTTGGACAGGCACACGCCCTCGGTGGTGAACGGCAGGACGCGCTGCGTGCCGTTCGGTTCCTCCAGGCCGACCATCAGATCCAGCGGCTGATCGAGGAACCGACCCAGCGCCGAGTGCATGACGCGCTGGCGGTACGGCTCGAAGAGCAGGCTGAATCGACTGCCCAGCCGGCTGATCATCCAACTCATCAACTGCATGCAGCCCGACCCCTTGTATCTGGATAATGTCCGCTGGCTATTGTCAACGATTCGGCGCGCCCGGTAAAGCCGTGAGGGTGGAAGTGGCCCAGTGACCCAGTGGTCCAGTGGCCGAGTCGGCGCCTGGACCCCTCGCCACTTGGCCACTCGACCACTTCCCGTCACACCCCCAGCGGCATTGTCTTGCCCAGTTTCACCACCACCTCCGGCACGGTCCGGATCGCGCGGTCGATCTGGTCGGCCGTGGTGTAGCGACTCAGCGAAAAGCGCACCGATCCGTGGGCCGCCGGTTCGGGCACGCCCATCGCTTGCAGCACCGGGGAGGGTTCGAGGCTGCCGCTGGAGCACGCCGCCCCCGCCGAGGCGCAGACGCCGCGCTCGCTCAGGCCGAGCAGGATCGCCTCGGCCTCCAGCGCGGGGAAGGCGATGTTGCTGGTGTTCCAGAGCCGATCGGCCGTGCCGCCGTTGACCATGGCGTGGGGCACGGCGTCGAGGATCGCCTGCTCGAAGCGGTCGCGCAGCGCGGCCAGCTCCGCAATTCGCGCGGTGTCGGTGACGAAATCGCGCGCCAGTTCGGCCGCGGCGCCGAAGCCGAGGATGCCGGGCGTGTTTTCGGTGCCGCCGCGCTTTTCGCGCTCCTGCGGGCCGCCGCGCTGCTGAACGCGCAACCGCACGCCGGAGCGCGCGTACAGCGCGCCGACGCCCTTGGGGCCGTGAAACTTGTGCGCTGCGAGGGTGAGCAGGTCCACGCCGGCGGCCTTTGCATCCACGGGGATCTTGCCCACCGCCTGCGTCGCATCGGTGTGCAGGTAGAGCTGCGGACGTGCGCCGGCTTCCTTCGCCCGGGCGCGCACCTCGTGCACCGCCTGGGCGATGCGCTCGATCGGCTGGATCACGCCGGTTTCGTTGTTCGCCCACTGCACGCTCACCACGATCGGCCGCGATTGCTCCATGCAGCGCGCCAGGATCGCCGGCAGCGCTTCGACCTGCACCACGCCCGCCTCGTCCACGGGGATCTGCTCCACCAGGCCGCCTGCCTGCGCCCACGCCTCGGCCGGCTCGCGCACCGCCGAGTGCTCCACCGCCGTGGTCACCAGCGCGCCCGCCGCGCCGCCGTCGCGCGCCTTCCAGAGCGAAGCATCCAGCAACCCGCGAATCGCGAGGTTGTTCGCCTCGGTCCCGCCGGAGGTGAAGATCAGCTCGCGCGGCTCGCAGCCGAGCAGTTGCGCCACGCTCTGCCGCGCCAATTCCACGCGCTGGCGCACCTGCTGGCCGAGGCGATGCACGCTCGAGGGGTTGGCCCAGTACTGCTCCAGGGCCTCGCGGCAGGCGGCGATGACTTCCGGCGCGGGCTGCGTCGTGGCGTTGTTGTCCAGGTAGATCCAGTCCATGGTGCCTTATTGTAGGAGCCGGGCCGGCCGGTCAGCGAATGGGGGCTGTTCGTGGTTGGGAGGACGCACGCGGAGGCCGCGGAGAGCGCGGAGGTCGTGGAGAGGGGCAGCATGGATTGAAACCCAATCCTCTGCTCAGCGCACTCGGCGCTCTCCGCGGCCTCTGCGCGAACCTCCATCGCCAGTTCTTTCGCCGTGCGTCGCGCAGGAAATATCAAGTTTCCTCCCCGCTCACGCTCCGCAGGTGAATGGGGCGCTCGGATCGGCCGCGCCAGGTCTTGACGCCGCATGGCCGACGGGTCACAGTGACCGCTCTACGACATGAGGAGCTTCGTGATGAACCTACGCATGATGCCAGCGACTGTGACCGTTGCCGCCGTTCTGTTTTTCTCGGCGAGCCTGCACGCCGACGAGACCGTGCTGGTCAGCGACGGCGAGGCGCGCGCTGCGCTCGTCGTCGCCGCCGACGCGCACGAGAAGGAGCGCACCGCCGCGGAGGAGCTGCGCACGCACATCGCGCGAATGAGTGGCGTCGAACTGCCCGTCGGTGAAGCGCCGGCCGAGGGGCTGCCGGTGACGATCTACATCGGCGGCGCGTCACCCGAGCCCGGCACGGCGCGCATCGAAGCGGACGGGACTGACCCGGCCTCGTTCCGGTTGCGCGTGACCGGTGAAGCCGTGCACGTCACCGGC
>JBMCXL010000043.1:0-12780 GCA_048621015.1 Phycisphaeraceae bacterium | reverse complement strand
GGATAGCGCTTCACCGCGCCGCCGGCGCGGGTCTCGACATACATCGAC
Source organism: Phycisphaeraceae bacterium (assembly GCA_048621015.1). Lineage (GTDB taxonomy): Bacteria > Planctomycetota > Phycisphaerae > Phycisphaerales > Phycisphaeraceae > JBMCXL01. The sequence goes on along the minus strand of JBMCXL010000043.1, from coordinate 12,732 downwards.
GACTCCGGCTCGATCGACCGCGTATAAGCGGATACGCGCACGTTCGACCCGCGCAAAGACACGTCGCGCAGCGCAAGAATTTCCGACTCGATGTATTGGGCGTTGCGCTGATCGAGCATGCCGTAGATGCCGTAACGGCGCTGATCAAATTGATAAAGCTCGAGCGGCTTCGTGCGCAGCGGCGGCGCGCCGCCGGGATGCTTGGAACTGCCGGGATAATGGCGATGCGCGACCTCGTCGACGACCACCACGCCGGGGCACGAGAGCCGGTGGATCTGGTGCGAGGCCATGTCGCGGCCGTCGCCCTGGTCTGCCTTGGGATGGTCGAACCGGATGCGCGGGGCGGTCTGGAAGCCGGCGTACATGCGCGGCGTGTGCTCCACGCCCACGGCGCCGCTGAGCCACTGCTTGAAGTTGCCGTAGATCAGCGTGTTGGGCGCCCACCCCTTGTACCGCGGACCGAGCGGGCCGCCGGTTACGTAAAAGTCGCCTTCTGCGTCGGGTTGATAGTTGTACGGCAGCGTGTTCTGCCGATCGCCGACCATTTGAAAGCGCCGACCATAGTGCACCGTAACCGGTGCGCTGAGCATTACGGTCTCGCCGCCGCGCTTCACGCGCAGCACGAAGCTGCGCGACTGATCGTGTGGCCAGGTGTGCTGCGTGGCGAACGTGTCACTATCGGCACGCCACTCGCGGAAGACCTCGGGCCCGTCCATCAGCAGGATGCGGTCGCCGGATTGAAGGTTGGTGAGCTTGAACCCATAGCGGTATCGGTTCTGCTTCGCTGGGTCGGTCGCGAGATTGCCGAGGTTTCGGCCGCCGTGATATGCCAGTTGTGGACCGGCGGTGAGATACCAGCGCTTGTTGTAGGTCTTGTTCGGCTGGCGATCGTACGGCGCATCGCCCCGCGCATAGACCGTCAGGTCCGACGGCTGCTCAGCGCCGAAGACATTGACCATGCCATCGGCGCGCTCGCGCACGTCTTCAAGGCTGTCGATGATCGTGATGCGCGTCGGGACGTAGATGTCCTGGTTGTACGACGCCCGCAGATACTCGTGCTCGGCGGTGTCGTTGTGTTGGGCGCTGCCGCGCATCGTGTACACCGCGAAGGCCGAGCTGTGCTTCATCTCGTACCACGGGTTCGGGTTGGAAGCGACGTCCGCGAAGCCGACGAATCGCTTGCCGAAGCTCTGGGCCCAGAAGTGGAGCGTGCTGTCCACGCGGTCGCCTTGCGGCGTCACGCCGGGCGGCTGCGGATAATCGGCATAGCCCAGTGCAAACCACGTGTTGCCGACGCGGTCCTGCCCGATCATGCCCGGCAGCGCGGTGAAGCTCTCGCTGCTCTCGCGCTGGCACGCCTCCTTCAGCTTCCGCCACGACTCGGCATCGAGCACGCTCATCCGCTCGGTGAATCCGAGGAACTGGAGCCCCGCCTCGCGCGCCGCGGCGCACAACTTCGCGACAGTGTGCTCGCCGCCGCTGAAGGTCGACTGCGCGCCGATCAGGCCGCGCTGATGGCCCCGCATACGGTATCGATCCATCTCGCTCACCGGCGGCGCGCTGGACCAGTCGATCGCCTGCACGTCCGCGTCAAGGATCGCGCTTTGGGTGGGATTGAAATCGCGCGGCGTCTCGTATCCGCCGAACCGGCCGGCGTCGCCGAGCGTCGGCTCGGCGAGCCAGCGCAGCGTCTGGTGGATGAACTCGCGGTTCTGCACCGGCCCGGCGGGTGTCGTACCCGGCTTGTCCCAGAGCGCGCCATTGAACACCGCCGGCGACGTGATCGTCGGCGCGATGTTCTGCGGAAACGCGAAGAAGCGTCCCTCGCCCACCGACCGATACGCGGCCAGCGGCGGCGCGCTGTCATACGCCGCCGGCTCATCGCCGACGCCCTGGGGCTTGCCCCGGCTCATCTTCGGCAGCGCGCTGTACGCGCTCTGCTCGCCGCGCACCGCCACGCGCCACGCGCTTTCGTCCTCGATCACCAACGGCATGGTCATGCGCTCGTGACCGTTCAAGTCGCCGAGATAGCCAATGACCTCGATGCCTTCGGTCATCGGCGCTTCGATGACGCGCGTCGTGTAACAACCGATCCCGGCCCGGCCGACGTTGCCGAAGACATGCTCCGGATCCGTGACCTGCTCCTCCGGCAACGGGATCGAGGCGCCGTACCGCTCCAACCAGTGCTTCAACGGCCGGCTCTGCTGCTCCCAGCGGCTGCCGCCCCACATGGTGAACACCCCCCCGCCGGCGCGCATGTACTCATCGAGGATGTCCCAGAACGTTTCGAGCTCCGGGCGCGGCTCGCCATCGGCGCTGAACTGCGGGACGCGCGTCACGATGACGACGTTGAACGGCTCGAGGTCCGCGACGCTCTTGATCGCGCCGATGTCTCGCGCATCGATCTCGAAGCCCGTATCAAGCCACTGATCCCATTCGCGGATGTCGCGGGGGGCGTTGCCTTTCGACGAGCCGACGAACAGCACGGACGGTCGATCCTCAGCCACCGCGGGGTTGAATGCGCCGGCCGCCAACACGGCAACGAGCGACAGGATCAGAGCGCGGACCGCGGAACAATCGGGCATGGTGTGAAGCTCCTTGCGTGGCGTGGAACACGGGCACGTTGACCGGCACGGGTGTGGATACCGGTTGCTGGAGATTAAAGCGGTGGTTTCACGCGCCCCATGCGCTGCCTGCGTTGTCGAGCGTCACGGGGAGAGGCGCTTGCCGTTTGCGCCGATGATCAGTTCGCGTACCACAATTTGCCGTTGGTCCACACGTCACTGTGCTCGCCCGCCCCGCTGAGCCTGGCACCGCGGCCGGGGATCCAGCGCTGGCGCGTGCCGGCGTGGCCGTCGGCGTAGAGCATGTTGGCGTTGCCGTTGTGCACGTAGCGCACCCACCGCGCACCGGTCGCCTCGGGCGGCGGTGACGACAGCACGTCGCCGCCGGGCCTCAGTACCACACCGACGGCGTCCTGGCTTCGCGGCGTGTACTGGTAGCTCGCGCCGTCAAACAGCGCGGCCAGCTCGCTGGGATGCCGCATCATCCGATAGCGGTTGCTCAGGAACTGGTTGCGCTCCTCATCGCCGTTGAACCCGTTGGGGGTGTAGCTGGCGTTGTCGCTCGGGCCGCCAAGGTTCGGGTTGAGCGAATGCCACTGCGTCTGCAGGGTGTTCTCGGGGCAGCGCCAGATGCCGAGCTGCTTGTCGACGTTGGGATGCCACAGGCGCTTGACCTGCTGGGTGAATGGATTTCCGGTGCTCGTGGCGTGGCCGACGTCCATCACGTCGAGGATGTCGTCCGGCCACCAGAACGGCTGTGAGTCGCCGCCCGGCCCCGTGCCGTTGTTCGCCGGGTGGTCATTTGAATTGGCATAAGGTGTGCGGCCGTTGTAGTTGTTGCCATACACACGAAAAACGACCCCGAACTGACGCAGGTTGCTCAAACACTGCGCGCTTCATGCCGTGGCGCGGGCGCTTTGCAGCGCCGGCAGCAGCAGTGCGATCAGCAGCGCGATGATCGAAATGACCACGAGCAGTTCAACGAGCGTGAAGGCGCCGCTTCGGCGCGATGGGGTCGGCAAAAGGTCTTGCATGAGCGGTCTCCTTGAGGGACATCGGTGCCCTGGACCGGCTACGTCACGGTTCGACGGATCTGAGGCCGCGCTCGGCGACGATGCGCGGTGGCGCCGGGTCCGACGCAGGCGCCGGCGCGATGTCCTGGCCGTACCATTGGAACGGAAACGCCACGTCCGCCGGGCGCGGATCGCGGCCGGCGATGCGTTCCAGCAGCATCTCCGCCGCGCGCCGCACGTAGTCAGCCGGATCGCCACCAAAGCGCGCGATCGGCACCGGCAACGAGCCTGCGAGCGAGGCATCGGCGTGGGCGACGATCGCCAGGTCCTCCGGCACGCGCAGGCCGAGCTCCTGGATCGCCGTCATCGCATCGCCCAACAGGTAACGGTCGGTGATGATCAACCCGTCCGGTCGCTCCTTGCGGTGCGCCGTGTAGATCTCGCGGAGCTGACTCCAGCCCGCGCCGGTCGCGGTGACCATCAGTTGCTGCGGCACCCACCGCTCGTCATAGGGCAGGTCCTCGGCCGCGAGCGCTTCGCGGAACGCATACACCCACATGTCCGGCGTGCGAAACGCCTCGGGCTTCTCACCCGCCCAAGCCATCAGCGCCAAACGGCGCCGACCGCGCTCGGCATGCAGGTAGCGCACCGCGCGGTTCATGATGCTGTGATGTTCGCGCCGGACGGCGTAAGGACACGGGGTGCCGCCAATGCCCACCACCGGCACGCCGCGCCGCTCAATCGGCTCCAGCCATGAGGCCGGGTCCGCCAGTGTCCAGGCGATCACGCCGGCGAAGTGAAGACGATCGAGATCTTCCAGCAATTCCGGCGCGGTCATCGCCAGCGACTCCTCGCCCGGCGCGGTCGTCCCCTGATAGATGCTCACGCCATACCCCTGACTCCGAAAGAACCGCCGCAGCGCACGGAGCTGGAGCGCGTGCGTGTTGCCGGCGAGCGGGTGGTCCGACTCGACTTCCTTGTAAATCGCGATCCGCGACCGCAGGCGGGGGCGGACATAGGTGCCGCTGCCCTGCCGTCGCTCGACCAGCCCCTCCTGCACGAGCCGGGTCACCGCCGCGCGGACGGTGATGATGGAGACCCCGAACGTCGCCGCAAGGGTCCGCTCCGTGGGCAGCCGGTCGGCGAACTCGCCCGCCTCGATCCGGCGGCGCAGCTCGACGGCGACCCGTCGGTAAAGCGGCTGCGGTCGGGATGGGCGAGGCTGATCGGTCATGACTCCTGCTCGCTACGCGTAATGGCTCCGGCGGGTCTGGCGCGACGGATTCATTATAATCAATTATAGCGGCGGCCAACAACCCCCTCGTCGAGGCCGCCTGCACCCGGTTCGCCCCAAGCAGGTGATTCCCCGTGGCGGCGCTGCGGCGGATGGGCCGCCTGCCTGGGAGGCGGGGCTGTTTATCGCGGATGCCCTCGTTCATTCGACGATGACATGGACTGTCGCCCGCGTCACGGCGTATCGAGGATGCGCAGGCTGCCGCGGACCTGAAAGCTCTCGAGCTCCTCCGTGGCCAGCTTGCGCGATGCGCCCTCGTAGAACACAGCGCCGAACCGGATGAAGTTCGCCCATCGCCACAACCGCACCGTCACCGGTGCCTCGAAGCAATACTCGATCTCGTAGACAAAACCGCCATCCTCCACGTGACACACCGCCTTTTCATCGCGCAACTCGATCGGCTCACCCTCAAACGTCTGCCCATTGACCGACACGCGCGGCTGGGGGTCGAAGTGCACCGGAATCAAGCTGTTGAATGACGATTCCTCCGTCGGAACCGCCTGCAGTTCGGTCAGCCCCTGCGCGCGGAATTCCAGACAGCGCTCGCTGCGCTCCGTCACCCAGACGTGACCGAAATTGTTCAGATCGCGCGGCTCCATGCGCCGACCCCACAGATCCTCATCCCACTCCGGCCATCGACGATGAAAAAACACCGCGCCTGTCAACGTGCGCACCTCGCGAAAATCTGTCACGTGCCGTGACAGCGCGTAGTGAAGATGAATGGGAAAGCTGTGACCCCGGTTGACATAGGAGCGGAAGCCGAAGCACCAGTCCTCGTGCTGAACCTGCGTCAGCCGCGCCTCGCCACCGGGAATCGCGCCGCCCTGGAGCGGGATGAACTGCTCCGTCCGCGGGTCGATCCAGCCGTTGCGCTCCCACTGGATGTTCGCCTCAAACCGCTTGGGCTGCCGCCGATGGCGCAGCTCTTCCAGCGCGTCCTTCGGCACGTGGAAATGAGGCGAGCACTCCACCGCGGCAACGTGCCAGCGATGCAGGTGCGAACCTTTCTGCTGGTGAACGATCATCGGATCGTCGTCCGTGTCCAGCAGTTCGATGAGCGATCTGTCCTTCGACAGCCCGAGGTTCGCCAGCAGAAGCCGCATGTGGGTGATCTGGCCAAGCATGTCCTGTCGATAGCCGCGCGAATACGGCGCACAGGAGAGATTCAGCCCGGGGTGATACTGAGCGAGCACCTCCCGCCAGAGCTTCATTTCAACCTCCAGCGCCAACTCCTGCGCATAGGGATCGTCGATCAGCTCGACGATGTGCGCCAGGCTCGCCAGTGTGATCGGTGTGTAGGTCGGGCTGTTGAACTCATCGAGCACCTCGCACCGCTCGCTGCGCAGCGTCATGGACTGAATGGCGTTTCGGCCGATCTCCTTCAATCGATCGGCCGTGTAAAGTTCGCGCACGCCGGCGAATGTGTGGTCGAACTCATAGCCGTCGAGCACCTGCCCCATCGCCAGCAGGAAGAACGTGTTCATCGCCGTGAAGTTGTTGTTGTGCGCGGCCGCCTGGCGGCGCTCGATCACCTCGATCAGCCACTGTTCGCAGATTCCGCGCAGGTGCGCGGATGCTTCATCACTGAGCTTGTCGCCGAACTGCATCAACAGCGTGGCGCAGCGCACGGGGATGAAGGTGTTCTTTTCACTGTGCGTCTGCGTGATGATGCGGTTCGCAAGCTGAACGCGTGCCGGTTCACCACTGTCAAGCAGGCTCACGCATTGACCGAACAGCATGCGCTTGTTCAGCTTGTCGTGTTCGCCTTCATCGCCAACGTAGCGCCCTGTCTCGTGGTCGAACCATTGTTCGAGACGCTGGCAATGCGCTTCACGAAACGCGCTCCACACCTTGCCTCGGCCCATCAATCGGTACGCGCCCGAGTTTGGGCGCACGGCAGTCGAAACACGCATCGGTTGGCTCCGTTGTCGATCGCATGGCGGCCGGCGCGGCGCTTCAACGTGAACGGGCCGACCCTGAATGATGGGACGGGCTTGTACCGCCGGCCCATGCACCTGTCAAACCAGCGCCGCGACGAGCGAATCGGCATGGGACGATCATGGACTGGAATGCGGGTAGGCAACAGCGCCTGGAGCACGCAACGGAAACCGAAATTTCGCAACCGTAATACCGACAGTGCAGACCGGAAGCGGGCGTTCATGAACGATGGCCAGGGGCTGGTGGATCCCAACATGTCCTTGGTGACGTTTCATGGTTCATCCGGCCGCCGGGTTGTAGCAACATCGAGAGCGTGGGGCTGCCCGACGACAGCATGTCACCAGCCAACCTCTCTCCTGCGATGGATCGCGCATCGCGTGGAACTGTTGGGCGGCTACGGCGTGCAGTTGGACATGTCGGTAGAGGATCCCCGTTTCCCAGCTTCCACAACCACCGCATCCGTCAGCCCTAATGAAGCCCGCCCTCGAGGCGGTCTTCGTGTGCTCCCTCTGGATCGGCTTTCGACGGGCTCAACCCACGCGATTCACTCGAGGTGGTCATGATCCACGGCTTCCGGCAGTTCATCGAACTCCAACTTGATCACCATCACCGTGTTGGCCGTCTCATTCACCGGAAGACCGCGAAGCCGAAGGCAGCGCGTGCCGCTTCGAAACTCGCTTGGAAGCAACTCCGTTGAGAACGACACCGCACTACCGTCATTCAACAGCGTGGCGCTTCGCGGCGTGGCCGTGATCGGCGCGAGCTTCACGCCCGTGGCGATCGGGTCGGTATAGAGATGCACGTACAATGTGTTGTCCCGGCGGGTCAGCAGGACGTTGCGGTTGTCCGTCAGATGCGACGCGGGGGCGACATCCTCGAATGATTCACGCACGTTCGCGTACCACTGGCCGATACGTTCCAGCAGTGCAGTCGCTCGCTCATCGAATCGCCCGTCGGCCATGGGGCCAACGTTCAGAAGATAATTCGCGCCGCGTGCCAGATATTTGTCGATGCAGCGCATCAGGTGCCGGTCGGTGTAATAGTCCTCGTCCTCGCGGTATCCCCAGCTTTCCATCCCGACGGACTGACAGCCTTCGGTCGGTCGATCGAAGGTGATGGGATGATCGCCGTGCTGGCCGTCGTCGCGCTCGCGGGTGCTGAAATCACCTCGATCAAAACCACGGTCATTGATCACCGCCTGCGGCTGCAGCTTGCGGATCATCGAGTTCACCGACTCGTCAATCGCCTCCGGTACGTTCATGTCCCACCAGAAACCATGGATCGGTCCGTAATTCGTGCACAGCTCATAAACCTGCGCTTTCAAGAACGTCATGTACTTGGCCCAGTTCGGCTCGTCACCCGGCTGTGGTGGCAGTTCGTGGTGGCGCCCCTGGTTCGGATAATTCGGATGGTGCCAGTCCGCCACCGAGTAGTACAGACACAACGGCATGCCGCGGCGCTGACATGCCTCCGCGAGCAGCCCCACCACATCGCGGCCGTCCGGCGTATTTGTGACGTTGAAGGCGGACTGTGCCGTATTCCACAGGCAGAACCCATCATGGTGCTTGGTTGTCACGCAGAGGTACTGCATCCCCACGCGCTCGGCGAGATCGAGCCAGGCATCGGGATCGAAGTGCACCGGATTCCATTCGTGGCGAAGCTTTTCATATTCCGCGCGGGCCACGCCCAGGCGCTGCTGGTGTTGCTCGTGCCAGCCCCGGAGCGCGTAGAGGCCCCAGTGGATAAACAAGCCGAAACGGTTCCGAAAAAACGAGTCCCGCGCGTCCTCGAATGTATTCATGTGGTGTTGCGTCATTGAGGCGAACCATCAGTGCGAAGGACAGCGCCCGCGGAGTCGTGGAGCGCGGCCCGGATCGGTGTGGCATCGGCATAGAGATCGAGCAAAGCACCTCATGCGCCAACAGCATCACTGTTCTGCGAAGACAAAAGCTTCAGCCTCACCCGGCTCCAACTCGATGCTCATGCGTCCGCCTGCCACGGTCCTGTCCGTGTAGAACGCTTTGCCCGTCCCCACACTGCCCGGGACGCGCAGTTGGAATGACCGCTGTTTGTTCGCGTCGTTCATCACGCACAAGAGCGCCCGACCTTCGTGGCGCAAAAGCACCGCCTGCGACTCGGGCGCGCCTTCGACCGCGCTGCGCTGACCGTGCATGAACATCTCCTCCTCGGCCGCGATCAGCCGGGTCGCTTCTGCGATCGCATGCCATGACCGGCCGTCCATCGCCTTGCGGTCGAAGATCAGCACGCCGTCACGCGCATCGATGGCGCGCCGCAGCATCACTGCGAGGCGCACCTGGTACACCGCGTCATTCTTGCGCGGATGCGTCGGACGCAGCAGCTCACCAAATACCGTCTCCGCGTTCGGCAAGAGCTGGTGCACCTGTTCGATTGCGTCCACCGGTCGGCCGTAGCCCATGCCGGCGACATCGATCGCCTCGGCCTTGCCGATCTTGCCCCAGTCTACGCCGTAGCGCCGGCGAGTGCGCTCGCCGGGGTAGCCGCTGTACACACCGAACTTCGTGCCCGGCCGATGCTCGTGCACGACCCGCTTCATCTGCTTGAACATCTGCGTCGTGCGCGTGGTCATGAAGTCAATCCACGCGGCGCGGTGCTCGCTCTGGACCGACTCGCCCGACACGGCCGCGCTCGATGAAAGCCCGGCATGATCGTGGAACGCGCTCAGGCAGCGGTTACAGTAGCACGACTGCGGGCCGTCGAACACGGAGAACTCGTAGTCGTACTCCACGACGTCCGCCTTGATCGTATCCATCTCCTTGATCAGCGCTTCGCGCACCGCCGGCCACGCGCCGTCGAGCAGCCGGGTCATGCACAGCCGGTCGTTGCGCGGCTCGCCGCTCACTTTGATCAGCCGATGATCGGGGTTCTTCTCCAGGTACGGCTGCATGTTCATCGAGTGATTGCGGAAGTTCACCGTCTGTTTCGTGTCGATGCCGAACGCCGCGGCCATCTCATTGGTGCCCGGCCGGCTGTCGACGAACATGTTGATGCCCGCCTTCTTCGCGGCCTGAAGGGTGGCACGCTGCACGTCTTCGTTGTCCATCGCGCCGAAGAAGCCGCCCCAGAGCTCGACGGTGAAGTGCTCGGGCTGCCGACCGTTCAATGCGGGCAACAGCTCGATCTCGGCGCGCCGCGCCGGCTCGGTCACCGTACCGTCGTTCGCCGCGGACCAGTACCAGAACGTCCCCCTGCCGTCGGCGAAGCTCGCATCGGTGGCCGGCTTCAACATCACCTGGAACAGCGACATGATGTAGTGCTTGCCCGAGCGAATCGGCTTGTCGGCAGTCACCTTGAACACGCGCATGGATCGGCCGTCGAAGGTGCGCGTGCCGACCTCGCTCAGGCGGTACTTCGGCTGAGATTCCGTGGTCGTGCCGTAGAAACCGGTCGCGCCGGTGGCCTCGACGCCGTCGGGCAGGGCGAGGTAGGTGGTCCAGTTATGCAGGGCTCGGCCGTCGATGCCCTCGTTGATGAACGTTGTGTGTTGTGCAGTGCCGCGCGCCAGGTGCACCGTGCGCGGCGTGGGCCACAGCTTTGTCTCATGCCACAGCAACATATGTTGCAGCACCGCCGGACCGTCGTCGTTGCCGTAACGCGCGCCGGGTTTGTCGGCGCTGGCTTCACCGTTGTCGGTCTCCCAGCGAACGGTGCCCGCGGCCTCGTCCGCATTCCGCGGCCGCACGCGCCAGGCGCGCGACACGTCGTTCTCCGAGGGCTTGGACCCACTGCTCAGGTGCAGCGTCGCGTAGCCGGCGTCAGCGCGCAACTGGATGTCGTTGGCGCCTTCGCGCACCGGCAGCGTGATGCGCTCGCCGTCGGCGGAGGCACCTTTCCGCACCGTGCGGCCATTGACTTGCAGCTCGTAAGGCTGCGGTGTTGAAAGCGCCAACGTGACCGACGCGGCGCGCACCGGCCGCGCCGCAGTGGGGGCCTGATAGAGCGGCTGCAGCGTCGCCGCGTTCAACATGCCGTAGGTCAGCCGCGCCGGCCGGGCCACGTCATCAAGTTGAAACACATGCGCCGTTTCAGTGCCCGCCTCGGCGGAGGGCAGGTGGCTGAACGCGCGCTGCGACTCGCGTTTGTCCTCGCCGACGTTCATGTTCGTCCACGCATACACCCCGGGGCTGGTCAGCGCGCTGGCAAACGACACGCTCAACTTGTTTTCGCCCGGCTCGACCTGCGACGCGGCCGGGGCGATCGCGACGCCCGGCGCTTCCTCGGCAAAGCGCACACGGCCAAGGGGCTCGGGGTTGTGCACACCGGAGCCCGTCGGGTTCCATGCCGAATATTCTTCCCGCGCCCTTGCAAGACGCGTCAGCGCGATGCGGCTTTCGCTGCCGACCTCGGGCGCGCCGTCCATGCCCATCGCCTGCCAGGGAATCGCCAACTCAAGCACCCATGACCCGTTCCGGGTCGTTGCACTGGCGCGCGCCTCGGATGACCACGACAGGTCACGGCTGTGCCAGATGTTGCTCGCATCGCATCGCGCATCGATCACCGTGCCCAGTGCGTTCGCCCCGATCTCATACAACGGACCATCTTCCTCGGCCTGAAACAGCACCGCGCAGGACGCATCGCGATACACATCGCCGTCGTGCTCGGTTTCCCCGACCACGAACTCATGCTGACGCTGCGTGACCGCATCGAGAATGGGTTCGGTGCAGCGGAACATGACGTACAGGTTTTCGTTGTCGAACGTGATGCGTGCGGTGGTGTCGCCGGCAACGGGGTTGTGCGTCTGGAACGTCAGGAAATCCGTCGCGCCGACCGTCTGCGACCATGCGGGATCCGTCGGCTCACCGTCAATGTGCGGCGCCTGATCGGCGCGCGTGGCGGTGACCAGCGGGCCATCGGCGAACACCGGCGCGGCCTGTGCGAGCACGCGATCGGGCAGGTTCTCGCGACTCGCGAGCACGATCGCATCGATGGCGAGCTTCTTGTCCTTGGAGTTGGCGTCGATCTGGAACCGATCGCCGAGCAGGCTCGGGTGGACCGACCCGATGCTCAGCCACTGCCAATCGTTCGATGCATCGGGGGAGGTCTCAACCACAACCTGTTTCGTGCCGGCGTCGCGTGTGACGATGCGGTATTCTTCATCGCCGGTGGTGGGGCCGATGCGCGCGTAGACGGTGATCGGGCCGGCTACGCGCGGGACGGGCAAGTGGGAGACGCGAATGTACTTGCTGCGCGCCACCGCGTCACCAGTGGACGCCAGCGGGGCAAGCATGTCCGTGAAGGATTCAGCTTCGATACGCACGGGATCAAGTCTGCTGGCGCCGGCGATGTATTCAGGACCGACCGTGGCATGCACGTCGTCGAGCTCATATGCGATGGGCGCGCCCTGCTTGCGTGTCGTGATGAAGCAGAGGCGCACGCGCTGCGATCCTTCATCAAGCCGGACGGCGAAGGTGTGGCGCTGCCACTCGCTGGTCAATGCGATCGAGTCGCCGTAGACCCAACCATGCGAGGTGTTGAAGCTTGGGACGAGTTGCCCGGTGCCGCGCAGCCGCGCGGAGATGCGCAGTTCCCGGCCGCCGGGCAGGTCGCGCAACGTGAAGCACGCGCCTTCGATCGCCGCCTGTCCGGCGCCTTTGACGCGCAGCACATGGCTGCCCTGCGCGGCGTCGGGAGCGCGCACGGGCTCGATGGATGCGCCGGCAGCATCATCCTGGTACGGCCTGGCGCCCGCGGTGCCGGATTCAAAGTCGGCCTGCCAGACGGTGGTTTCGGCATCGGCGGGATGGGCCCCGATCACCATGGCAAGGCCGCAGATGATGAGTGCGGCCCATCGGGATGCGCTGCGGCGAGGCGCAGTGAGGCTGTGTTGTCGCGTCATGTCTGTGGATTCTCCGCCTTATGATCGTGTGTTTGCGCGAGGTAAAGC
>JBMCXL010000042.1:0-12808 GCA_048621015.1 Phycisphaeraceae bacterium | reverse complement strand
GTCGTGGCGCTGCAATAACCCGTTCCCTGGGGCGTTCTTCGCGGTGGCGGCAGCGATCCGGGCCGAGGGAGGGAGCGGTCCGGATCGGGCCGTCACGGAGATCGGAGGGTGAGCCGTGGGTTCACCACTATCCCGACCGGCCGGACCGACCACTGGATCAAGGAGATGGTGATGAAGGCGAATCGTATGCGGTGGTTTTGGGGATGTGCGTTGGTGGCGGTAGCGATGCTGGTGTCGGGAGCGTCGCTCGACGCTCAGGAGGGCGGTGAGCGTGACGGCCGTCGTGGCGGGCGACCGAATGCCCGCCAGATGACCGAGGAGCAGCGGGCCGAGTTCCGCGAGCGCATGCAGGAGCGGATGGAGCAGCGCCGCGAGCAGCAGCAGGAGCGGTTGCAGGCAGCGCTGGAGATGGATGACGAGGAGTTCGCGGCCGTCCATCCCATGATCCAGCAGATTCGCCGGTACGAGTTCGAGCGTCGCGTCGCCACGCGCCCGCGCCGTATCGGTGGGGCCGATCGTCCCGCCAACCGGCGCGGTGGCGACCGCCCGGGCCCCCGCGTCGGACCGTGGACTCGCATCGGACCGGCGGCTCGTGGTGACGCGGAGATGTCCGAGCAGGGCGAGGCGCTGCAGGAGGCGATGGAAGCACTGCAGTCGGCCGTGGACGACGAGTCGACCTCGAGCGAGCAGCTTCAGTCGCGTCTCGACGCGGTGCGCGAAGCGCGCCAGGAGCTGGCTGCGGCGATCGAATCCTCGCAGCAGGAGCTGCGCGAGGTGGTCGTGGCGCGGCAGGAGGCGGTGCTGGTGATGATGGGCGTGCTCGACTGAGCGCCCATCGTGCGAGGCTGCCCGGGGCGGGGCGGCTTCGGAGGGCGGGACGGTCGTCCGGCGGCGCGCCGCGTTGCGCGGCTTGCGCGCCTGGCGGCCGCCCTGTCTTTTTTCCGTGAAGCTCAGACGCCATTCATGATGAACCGCCTGCTCGACAAGTTGCACCGGGAGGGATTGCTCAGCGCCGAGGCCGCGGGGCGCGCCGAGGCGTTGTGGCGCGAGGGCGAGCCGCTCGATCGCGCCATCCTTTCGGTGGATGGACTGTCGCCTCGGCAGGTGTTGCCGGTGCTGGCCGAGGAGTTTGGCGTCAGCTACGTGGAGCTGGACACGATCACGCCGGATCGCGAGTTGCTCACGGCCATGCCGGCCCGGTTGTTGACGGCGCACAAGCTGCTGCCGCTGGGGCGCGAGGGGCTGGCCGTGCGCGTGGCGACGACGTCGTTGTTTCAAGCCGCGGGCCTGGATGAACTGCGGTTGGCGACGGGTTTCGAGCTGATCCCCGTGCTGGCGACCGAGGAGGCGATCGAGCGCGGGTTGCGTCAGCACCTGGGTGTCGGCGCGGCGACAGTGCAATCGCTGGTGGCGCGAGCCGAGGGCGTGGAGGTGCTCGAAAGCGAGGAGGATGACGACCTCGACCTGAGCGAATCGGCCCAGGAAGCGGCGCAGGACGCTTCGATCATCCAGTTCGTCAACCAGATTCTCGCCGATGCGATCGAGCGGCGCGCCACGGACGTGCACTTCGAGCCGTTCGAGCATCGCTTGTGCGTGCGCTTTCGCATCGATGGCGTGCTGGTCGACGCGGCCGTGCCGCCGGAGGTGCACCGTTTTCAGGCGGCGATCGTCTCGCGCCTCAAGATCCTCAGCCATCTCGACATCGCCGAGAAAAGACTGCCCCAGGACGGGCGCATCAAGCTCAAGGTCGCCGGCCGCGAGGTCGACGTGCGCGTCTCGGTCATCCCGATGCTCTACGGCGAGGCGGTCGTGCTGCGCCTGCTCGATCGCGATGCCACCATCGCCGGCCTCGATGCGCTGGGCATGAGCGAGCGCGACCTGCGCACGTTCCACCAGATCCTCCAACTCCCGCACGGCATCGTCCTGGTCACCGGACCCACCGGCAGCGGCAAAACCACCACCCTCTACGCCGCGCTGGCGCGCCTCAACGACGTCGAACGCAAGATCATCACCATCGAAGATCCCATCGAGTACCACCTCGACGGCGTCAACCAGATCCAAGTCTCCGCGAAAACCGGCCTCACCTTCGCGCGCGGCTTGCGCTCCGTCCTGCGCCACGACCCCGACATCGTTCTCGTCGGTGAAATCCGCGACCGTGAAACCGCCGAGATCGCCGTGCAGGCTTCGCTCACCGGGCACCTGGTGTTCAGCACGCTGCACACCAATGACGCGCCCGGCGCGGTGACGCGCCTCGTCGACATGGGCGTGGAGCCGTTCCTCGTCGCTTCGTCACTGGAGATGGTCATGGCGCAGCGCCTCGTGCGCCTGATCTGTCCCGACTGCCGCGAGTCATTGCCGCCGACGGAGATGGACCGACTGCGCGAAGAGCTCGGCGCCACGTTGCCGCGCGAGCTGTTCCGCGGCCGCGGGTGTGATGCGTGCAGCCACACCGGCTACCAGGGCCGGCGCGGCATCTTCGAGTTGATGCCGATCACCGACCGCATCCGCACCCACGTCACCGATCGCGTTTCGTCCACGGTGATCCGCCGTACCGCGATCGAGCAAGGCATGCGCAGCTTGCGCGAGGACGGCTGGCGTTTGCTCGAGGCGGGCGTCACGACGGTCGAAGAAGTGATGCGCGTCACCCGGGACGAGCGCAGCGCACACGACACGGCGCAGGAGCACGACTGACGATGCCGGTGTACCAGTACAACGCGCTCACCGGCGAAGGCCGCGCCACCGCCGGCACCGTCACCGCCGACGACCGTGCCGCCGCGCTCGCATCGGTCGAGGCGATGGGCTTGTATCCGACGCGCCTCGATGAGAACGGCCATGCCGCGCCGTTGCCGTCGCGGGCCTCGGGACAAGCTGTGATCGGGCGCGCCATGCGCGTGCGTCCCGCCCAGACGCTCGCGTTCATCCGCCAACTGGCGAACCTGCTCGCTGCCGGCGTCTCCCTCAGCCGCGCGCTGCGCATCCTCTCGCGCGAGTCCGCTCACCCCGGCGCCAAGGCGATGTGGCAGTCGATCCACGACCGCGTGGCCGACGGCGACGCACTGGCCGATGCGCTGCGTCACCATCCGCAGGTTTTCCCGGCCGTGCACGTCGCGATGGTGCGCGCCGGCGAGGCGGGCGGGTTTCTCGACGTCGTGCTGCGCCAGATCGCCGACTTCATGGCGCGCGAGCGCGAGCTCAAGAGCAAGATGCTCTCGGCCATGATCTACCCGTGCGTGCTCGCGGTGATCGCCACCGGCGTGGTGATCTTCCTGCTGGCGTGGTTCATTCCGCGTTTTTCCGAGATCTTCGAGCAGTTCGGCGAATCGCTGCCGCTGCTGACGCGCATCGTGCAGGCGGCGAGCACGATGGTGCTTCACTATGGCCTGTTCGTGCTGGTCGGCGGTGTGATCCTGGCGCTGGTGGGTCACCGCGCCCTGAGCTCGGACGCCGGCCGGCGATGGTCGGATCGGCAGATCCTGCGCCTGCCGGGCATCGGCGCGGCGGCGGCGCAGTTCGCGCTGGTGCGCTTCGCGCGCATGCTCGGCACGCTCATCGGTGCCGGCGTGCCGTTGCTGGGCGCGCTGCGTGTCGCGCGCGAGGCGGTGGGCAACCAGACGCTCGCCGACACGCTCACCAGCGCCATCGAGCAGGTCAAGCAGGGCCATCCGCTGGCGCGCAGCCTGGCGCAATGTCCGCAGCTCTTCTCGGCCTCGATCATCGAGATGATCGCCGTCGCGGAGGAAAGCGGCCGCCTCGACAGCGAGCTGGTACGTATGGCCGACGAATGTGAAAGCGACCTGGATCGCCGTCTGCGCGTGCTCGTATCGCTGGCCGAGCCGGCGCTGCTGCTGGTCATGGCCGCGCTGGTCGGCACGATCGTCATCGGCATGCTGCTGCCGGTGTTCGGCCTGTGGGACGCGATCAAGTAAATGAACCTCTGTCTTGAACGCGGATAAACGCGGATTGACCGCAGATAAACACAGATGAAAAGAAAAATACTTGATCCGCGTCCATCGGCGAATCATCTGCGTTCATCTGCGTTCCAACTAGAGCGAGAACACAGGATAAGAGAATGCAAACCATGAAACGAGACAAAACACGATCCGCCGCCGGCTTCAGCATCCTCGAACTGCTGCTCGTGCTGGTGATCCTCGCCATACTCGCCGGCATCGTCGGTGTGCGCTTCGCCGGCCAGTCCGAAGACGCGCGCATCCGCGCCGCGCAAGCCCAGCTCGCCGAGTTCCGCACCGCGCTCGATGCCTACGAGATCAAGACCGGCCGCTACCCCACCACGCAACAAGGCCTCGACGTCCTGGTCGAGCGCCCCTCCGGCATGAGCGCCGACGACTGGCCCGGCGCCCTGCTCGAGCGCGTGCCCGATGACCAGTGGGGCAACGAGTGGCAGTACCGCTACCCCGGCACGCGCAATACCGACGGATACGACCTCTATTCCTTCGGCCCCGACGGCCGCGAAGGCGGCGGCGACGACATTACCAACTGGAGCGATGATTGAGCCGACGGCCTGACATCACGGGAGCATCGCGCGCCTTCACGCTGCTCGAGCTGATCCTCGTGCTCGTGATCACGGCAACACTGCTCGGCATCGCGATGGTGTCGCTGCAGCGCTTCCACGCCGATCGCCGCGTGGAGGACGCGGCCGCGCACTTCATGACCGTCGCGCAGCAGGCGCGCACCCGCGCGATCCATGAAGCCGCCGTCTATCGCCTGCGCGTGGACCTCGATGCCGGCGAATACTGGCTCACTCGCGATGGCGACCGACTTGAAAGCGAGCTCGGTCAGACGTTCCAGTGGGACCGGCACGTCCATGTCACGTGGGCCGATCCCGCGCGAACCGGCGGAGAGGTTGAACTGACGTTTCACCCCGACGGCCGCTCGCAAACGGTGGCCGTCCTGTTCCAGGGCCGTGATCACGCGATCGCGGTCGTGCGCGACGCGATCTCGGAACCGATGCGCATGCGCCAACCGACGGAGACCCTGCTTGCACACCATGTGCCGCCAATCCGCTAGTGCCGGTTTCACGCTCATCGAAGCGCTTGCCGCACTGATGCTCGTCGCCATCGTGCTGCCCGTGGTGATGCACGGCCTGAGCGCGGCGACGCAGGTCGGCTCGTTCAGCCGCAACCAGGACCTCGCCACCGCCATGGCCGAAGCCAAGCTCGCGGAACTGGTCGCCGGCGACGACTGGCAATCCGCGCCCCGGCAAGGCTCGTTCGATCGCGAGCAGTGGGGCGCGCATGCCGATCGCTTCACCTGGCAACTGGAAACCGCCGACTGGGACAACCCGTCGACCCGGCAGCTCACCATCGAAGTGTTCTGGGCCCAGCGCGGCCGCTCGGAAAGCGTGCGCCTCACCACCCTCGCCATCGCGGATGAAGGAAGCTGACGTTGCGCAACATCGAGCGCGCACAACCCGTCCTTATCCGCCCGCGCGGCTTCACGCTGCTGGAGCTGCTGTTGGCGCTGGTGATCAGCGGCGTCCTCGCTGGCGTGCTCTACGCCAGTCTCGCCATCGCGTTCAACGCACGCGATGCGGCGCACGAAGAACTCGGCGCCACCGCGACCGCGCGCACCGCACTGGAGATCGTGCGCGCCGACCTTGCCGGCGTCCTGCCGCCAACCGGCATCCTCGCCGGCGCGATCGTCGGCACCGACGCAACGGGGCCTGGCGATGCACCGGCCGACGAGCTGACGTATGTCACCAACAACGCGACCATGCCCACCGGCGAGGAGCTGGCGGACCTCGTTTCGGTCACGCTTCACCTGGTGGACAGCGACGCCCCCCGCGCCGGCCGACGACTCGTGCGCGACGTCAATCCAAACCTGTTCGCGCAGACCGAGCCGCCGCGCACCCGCCAGGTCCTCGCCGAGCGCGTCGCGAGCATGAACATCCGCTACTTCGACGGCAGTGCGTGGCACGACACATGGGAATCCGCGGAACAAAATGACACGCAGCCGGCAGCCGTGGCGCTTACGCTGACGGTGCTTCCGGAGAACGTCACCGACGAAACATCGAGTCTCGAAGATTCAAATGTCATCGTCCATCGTACGTTCGCGCTACCCATGGCGCCGACCCGCGCGCAGCGCCAGGCCCAGAGAAGGTCCACTCCATGAAGCATCGCTTCCCGCGATTCCGCAAACGATCCGCCGCGCGGCAGCGCGGCGTCGCGTTCATCGTGGCGATCGTCCTGGTGCTGATCATCGGGTCGCTGCTGCTGGTGTTCGCCCGGCAGATGCAGACCGAAGCGGTGGCGTCGAGCAATCATCGCTCAGCCGTGCAGGCGCGGCTGATCGCCGAGGGCATGGCTCGCGCGCTGCTGGTCGAACTGGACCAGCCGCAGGACGAAATCGACATCGACGCTGACGGCGCCGTGCTCGGCGACGGGCTTTACTGGATCGTCCGCATCGATCACGACGACGACCGCCAGCACACGTTCGGCGTGACCTCGGAAGCCGGCAAGGTGAATCTCAACACGGCGCCGGCGGACACGCTGCGCTTGCTGCCGAACATGGATGAGACGATCGCCGCGGCCATCGTTGACTGGCGCGACGCCGACCACGATCCGATCGAGCACGGCGCCGAATCGGAGTATTACCTGGCGCGCCGGCCCACTTACGTGGCGAA
Source organism: Phycisphaeraceae bacterium (assembly GCA_048621015.1). Lineage (GTDB taxonomy): Bacteria > Planctomycetota > Phycisphaerae > Phycisphaerales > Phycisphaeraceae > JBMCXL01. The sequence goes on along the minus strand of JBMCXL010000042.1, from coordinate 6,168 downwards.
GAACGCGCCGTTCGAGACCGTGGACGAGCTGCGCCTCGTGCGCGACGTCGATCGCGCGCTGTTCGACGGCGAGGACTGGAACCGCAACGGCGTGCTCGATGCGAGCGAGAACGACGCCGGCCGGCGCAATCCGCCCGACAACGCTGACGGACGTCTCGAGCGCGGGCTGCGTCCGTATGTCACCATTCACAGTCGCGAGCCGAACGTATCCCGTGTCACCGGTCGGCCGCGCCTGAACATCAACGAGGCGGAAGAAGACGAGCTCGAGCAGGCGCTTTCCTCGCTGCTCACCGAAGAGCAGATCGCAGCGCTCATGGGTCGCATCGATAACCAGCGGCCGTACGCAAACATGATCGCGTTCTTCGCCGCGGCGCAACTCGACGAGTTGCTGGACGGGGAGACCGGCCCGTTGCTCGATCGGCTGACCACGTCCGACGCCGAGATGCTGCCCGGGCGCATCGACGCCGCCGCCGCGCCGGCCGCGGTGTTCGAGGCGCTGCCGGAGTTGGAGCCGGGTGACGGCGATGCGCTGCTGGCGGCCCGGGCGAGCGCCGGTGCGCCGCGCCAGTCGTGGCAATGGGTCATCGAGGCGCTGGGTGAGGAGAAGGCGATTGCGGTCGGTGATCGGTTGACGTTGCGCAGCTTCCAGTTCGCCGCCGACATCGTCGCGATCAGCGGCGACGGGCGCGCGTTCCATCGGCTGCGCGTGGTGGTCGATCTGGCCGGGGCAGCGCCGCGCCTCGTGCATGCGGCGGACTGGACGTCGCTGGGCTGGCCGCTCGACCCGGCGATCCGCGATGCGCTGCGCGGCGGCGCGACACCGCGCGAAGTGGCTCTGCGATACGGGAGCGGGCAAAGCTGATGACACGACGGCGACGGCACATGCTTGCGCTGGTGATGAGCGCAGACGCGATCGACGTGGCGGAGCTGCGCTGGGCGCGCGGTGCGGTGACGGTCGTGCGCCGCAGCCGGCTCAACCTTGATGCGCCGGCGTCGTTGGACGATCCCGAAACGCTTGGCGGCAAGTTGGCGACGCACCTGCGCGAGCAGGGGATGCGCGGTCGCGCGGCGGTGGTCGGCTTGCCGGCAAGATGGCTGCTGGCGCGCTCCAGGTCGATGCCGCATTCATCCAACGAGGCCGATCGGCAGAACATGCTGCGCCTCGCGATCGAGCGCGAGTTCGTCGACGGCGGCCGCGAACTGGCGTTCGATTACATGGTGCGCGCGAAAGGGGAGGGTCGCGATGGCGTGCTGCTGGTCGCGGCGCAGCGGGAATTGCTGGCGAAGCTCGATCGCGTCATGCGCGCGGCGAAGCTGTCGGTGGTGGCGGCGACACCGACCTTGCTGGCGGTCGCGGCGCAGTTGAAGGAGAAGCGCACGGCGTTGCTCTACGTGGCGCGTGGCGGGGTGGAGCTGTTGCCGTGTCGCGAGGGCGAGGCGACGGGCCTGGCGTGTGTTGAGCTGGGCAGCGCCACGGCGACCGATGCGGCCGCCGACGGCACGCTGCACGCCGCGGTGCATCGGGCGCTGACGACCAAGAGCGATCACGCGACCGCGAACGGCGATGCGACGCTGAGCGTGGCGTTCGACCGCGGCGCGACATCGAGCGAGGCGGTGAGCGCGGCGCTGCGACCGATCGGTCGGCTGCGCGAGGTGGGACAGGTCGACGCGGCCGCGGCGGTGGGCGCGACCTGTCTGAACGGCCGATCACCGGACATCGACCTGGCGCACGGCAAGCTGGCGGCGGTACGAGCGCCGCGCCTGTCCGGTGGCCGACGGCTGGCGGTGCTTGCGGCGGCGGTGGTGCTGGCGCTTGCGGCGGGGGGCGGCGCGGTGTGGCAGCGCGCCGCTGCGCGTGTCGATGCGCTGCAGGCGGAGTATGACGCGGTTCGCGAGGAAGCGCAGCGGTTGCAGCGGGTGCGCACTCGCACGACGGCGGCGGGGCCGTGGTTCGCGCAGCGGCCGCGGTTGCTGGAGTCGCTGGCGGTGATCACGCGCTGCGTGCCGGATAACGGGCGCGTGCGCGTAACGAGTCTGCGCTGGGACGAGCGGCTTGCCGGCTCGGCGCAATGCCGGGCGGAGAGCAGGGAGGATATGCTGGCGATGCTCGAAGCGATGCAGGCCGCGCCTGAGCTTCGCGATGTGCGCCTGCAGGTGTCGAGCGAAGTGGAGCGTGGCAGCGAAGCGGTGAACTTCGACATCACATTCGCCTTCGCCGGCACATTCGGTGCGGCGCTCGCGGCGGAAGGGGGGCGTTGAGTCATGTCTCGACGTGAAACGTTACTGGTGTGGATCATTGCGGCGCTGGTGGGGTTGGGGGCGCTGGATTACTTCGTGGTGCAGCCGATGCGGGCGCGCCTGGCGGCGCTGTCCGCCGAGGCGGAGCGGCTGGAGAGTGAGCTGCGCGGTGCGCGGGTGTTGATGGACAACCGCGCGCTGATCGAGTCGCGCTGGCAAAGCTACGTGGAGGCGGGCCTGGAGATGGAGGAGTCGGCGCAGCGGCTGCGCGTTCAGCAGCACCTGACGAGATGGGCGCAGGAGACGGGCGTGGACCTGGCGACGCTGGCCAGCGGCGGCGCGCGCCAGGGCGAACCGTTCGAGGAGATTCAGTTCGTCGTGCGCGGCTCGGGACCGCTGCAGGCTGTCGTCGAGTTCCTGCACGAGCTTCGGCGCAGTCCGTTCCCCTTGCGCGTGAAGAGCTGTGAGATCGGTGACGAGCGCGGCGGGGAGGGTGACCTGTCGCTTCGGTTGACGTTGTCGACGATCCGGCTGGCGGCGAATGCGGATGCGCAGGTGACGCGAGCCTCGACGGGAGTGCAGCCATGAATGGACGAGGAACGCGCGGCAGCGTGGCATGGATGATGGCTGGCATCGTGGCGGCGGTGTGGTCGATGGCGGCCGGCGCGGCGGATCGCGTGGAGCAGTGGCGGCCGGCGGCGCTCGATGCCGCGGTGCGCGAACGGATCGTGCAGCGGAACATTTTCTCGCCATCGCGGCCTGTCGAAGAATCGCCGCCTTCGGCGGCGCCGGCGGAGGCGCGCGAGCAGGAGACGGTGGATGCGGACGCGGCGCAGCGCGAGGCTCGCGATCCGGATCGCGAGCTGGTGCTGGTGGGTATTTCGATGCGGGGGGGCGAGCGTTGTGCATTTGTCGAGCAGCCGGGGGGCGAGGTGCGGCGTATGACCGAGCCGGGCCCGATTGGGCGGGGGCGGATCACGGCGATCACCTTGTCGGCGGTGACGTACGAGGTGGACGGCGAGCGGCGCCGGATTCAGCCCGGGCAGACGTTGGCGGGGCAGATCGTTGCGGAAGGTGGCAGTGGTGGGATGCAGCGCTCCGGGGCGACTCGCGAAGACGCAAGCGAGGAGTCGAGCGATCGTGCTGAGATTCTGCGCCGCATGCGCGAGCGCCGCGCCGGCGAACGTGGAGGCGATACGCCTTGAGGAACAGCGACATGATTCGAGTCCCCCTGTTTGATCGTGGGATAGTGCCTGTGTCAGCGGTGGCGGTTGTGACGTGCCTGTTGCTGTCGATGTGGTACGCGCCGGTCGCGACGGCACAGGCGAACGCACCGGAAGAAGGCGAGGTCGCCGACGAGAGCGCGCCGCTGCGCCTGAATTTCCGTGATGCCACCGTCGATACGATCCTGCGTTATCTCAGCGAGCAGGCGGGCCTGATCGTTGTGACGGAAGCTGACCTCAATGGACGCGTGAGCCTGTTCAATCATCAGCCGGTCACGCTGAAGGAGGCGGTTGCGCTGCTCAACACCGTGCTGAAGGAGCAGGGATACGCGGCGATTCGACGGGAGAAGGTGCTGCAGATCGTGCCGTTGAGTGATGCGCGGCACATGGACCTGCCCGTTCGCGTCGGCAGCGATCCCGCGGCGCTGGGCGCCTCGGACACGCTGATCACGCAGGTCATTCCACTGCGCCGCGTGCGCGCCTCGGAGATGGCGGAGAATCTCACGTTGCTGCTCGACCCGGAAGCGGGCAACCTGAGCGCCAACGAAGGCAGCAACGCGCTGATCGTCACCAGCACGGAGCGCAACGTGCGCTCGATCGTCGAGGTGGTGCACGCGCTGGAGCAGTCCATGTCGCGCACGCAGGTGGCGGACGTGCGGGTGTTTCACCTGGAGCACGCCAGTGCGCCGGAGGTGGCGCAGCTGGTCACGGAGACGTTCCAGGCGGATGCGTCAGATGACGACGATCGGCGGCGCATGCCGTGGCAGCGTCGGCGCAGCGGTGACGATGGCGATGAACAGCGAAGCGGGCCGGAGATGCAGATCCGTGCCGCGGCGAACGAGCGCACCAACAGCATGGTGGTGACTGGTCCGTCGGACACGCTGGAGGTGATCGCCGAGGTCGTGACGGACTTGGACACGGACACGGCCGCGCGGCAGGGCGTGCTGACCTATCACGCGAAGCATTCGACCGTCACCGAGTTGCAGACCCTGTTCACCGACCTGTTCGCCGAGCAGACGAACCAGGCCAACGGCAACGGCGCGCGGCCGCAACCGCGCTGGCGGCGAGGCGGGGATGATGACCAGCAGTCCGGGGGCGAGGATGCGTCGGATCTCATCGGCAACGTCACCGCCGTCGCCGACCAGTCTACGAACACGCTGCTTGTGCTCACGCAGGAAGCGAACTTCCCGCGCATCCGCGCGATCCTGGAGGAGCTCGATCGGCCGGTGCCGCAGGTGATGGTGCGCGTGCTCGTGGCGGAGCTGACGCATTCCGATGCGCTGGACTTCGGCACCGAGCTGGAAGGGATCATCGATGTCGCCGACGACACGCTCATTCAGGCGCTGACCACCTTCGGCAGCCCGAGTGACGGCCTGAACCTCGCCGTCATCGACGACGATTACTCGGCGAGCATTCATGCGCTGCAGACCATCGGCGCGCTCGAAGTGCTCTCGCGGCCGTACATCCTCACGCGCGACAACCAGCAGGCCACCATCCACGTCGGCGAGCAGGTCCCATTCATCACCAACACACGCGTCACCGACACCGGCCAGACGATCAACACCATCGAGTATCGCGATGTGGGGATCATCCTCGGCGTCACACCACAAATCAACGACGAAGGCCTGGTTGTGCTCAATGTGTCGCAGGAACTGTCGGCCCTGCAGGCGAGCACGGTGCCGATCTCGGAGAACCTCAATGCCTCACTCATCGCGCAACGCACCGCCGAGACACGCGTCGCCGTGGGCAACAGGCAGACGGTCGTGCTCGGCGGATTGATGGAGGATCGGCTCGACCTGACCGTCAACCAGGTGCCGCTGCTCGGCGATATTCCGTTGCTCGGGGAACTGTTCAAGCGCACCGAGCGCGAGGAGTCCAAGACCGAGCTGCTGCTTTTCCTGACGCCGGAGGTCGTGATGAAGCCCGGTGATCTGGAGGCGATGACGGAGCGCGTGCGGCGCGAGACGGAGCAGCTCGATGACACCGTCAATCCCGGCCGGTTCCAGGAACACCTGGACAGTTTGAAAGCGCAGGAACCTGCCCGTAATTCCGAAACGGAGCCGAGTGAGCCATGACGTGGTTGCGCCGGACAAGCAGCGCTCGAATCAGAATGGGGCTGATCCTGTGCACCGTCGCTTGTGCGGGGATCGGTTGCACGGCAACAGCGCCGCAGCGCGATGCGCCGCAGGGGGTGGCGTCCGAAGTCGCCATTGAACCCACGCCACCGCCGCGACTGGCCGCGCTGGTCGAGGACCTGATCGTGTACCGCGCGCGTCACGGCCGCTTCCCGCGCACGCTGGCGGCGCTTGAAGCGAACGACGCGACGATGTCGGCTTACGCCTATGACGGCCGCGGACTGGCGAACCTGGCCGACGGCCGACGGATTCTGCTCGTCGATGCGATCGTTTACGAGTCGAACCTCGTGTGGTGCATCGTACGGAACCGTCCATCTGCTGCGCAAACGCAGCGGGGCCCCGTGCTCGAGTTGATGTTGCGCTCCATTCCCGATCTTGAACGCGCCGCCGCGAAGGGAGAGTGAGACACGTTGCGCACCACGACCGGAAGACCGATGCATCTCCATGCGCCGCGACATGCTCATGCCAGTGGTAGTTCCCTTTGACGGGTGCCACGGCTTATCCGCGAAGCGGTAAGCCGTGCGAGCGCCGGAAGCGGCACGGCTTGCCCTTCGGGTCAAGCCGTGGCACCC